>USGH01000113.1 GCA_900554225.1 uncultured Eubacteriales bacterium
GGAGGTATACAACGCACTCTCACCGATGGTGCATACCGCCAATTCTCCCGCCCCTATGCCGGGGAACGGACAAAAACGGCGGGCGGGTGATGTACTGCTTGATTTCATCGTCGGCGTATTCCAGCCTCTCGTTCCGGCAATCGCGGGGGGCGGTATCTTAAAAAGCGTACTGCTTCTGCTTTCCATGATCGGGCTGATCGCAAAGGAT
Organism: uncultured Eubacteriales bacterium; assembly: GCA_900554225.1. Lineage (GTDB taxonomy): Bacteria > Bacillota > Clostridia > Oscillospirales > CAG-272 > UMGS1696. The sequence goes on from USGH01000113.1 coordinate 209, forward strand.
TCCACGGCATACACGATTTTCAATACCCTCGCGGACGCGCCGTTTTACTTTTTGCCGCTGCTCGTTGCCGATGCTGCCGCCGTCAAGCTCCAATGCAGTCGTTTTTTGGCACTCTCGACGGTTGGATCGCTTCTTTTGCCCAATATGATCACCCTGATCGGTGGAGAGACACGGCTGTTTGGGCTTCCGATCACGAACGTGAATTACGCCTATCAGGTATTCCCCGCCCTCTTATGTGTGCTGTTTCTCGCGCTGGTGGAAAAATACGTCACCAAATGGAGTCCGAAGGTGATCCGGATCTTCTTTGTGCCGCTTCTGTGCTTTGCCGTCGTGGTTCCGGTGACGCTTCTTGCGCTCGGGCCTGCCGGATACTGGTTTGGTGTGGCGTTTACAAAGGGGATTCTTTTCCTGTTCAACAAGCTCGGCTGGATCGCGGTGACAGTGCTTGCTGTTGCGCTGCCGTTCATGATCGCGATCGGTATGCACAAGGCACTTTTGCCCTATGCCGTCACCTCCATCAGTGAATTGGGCAAGGAGCTCCTCTATCTTCCCGCCTCTCTCGCGCACAATATCGCGGAATCGGGCGCATGCTTCGCGGCGGCGATCCGTGCAAAAGGCGGCGAAGAACGCTCCACGGCGGTCTCTGCGGGCATATCGGCTCTGTTCGGCATTACGGAACCGGCTCTGTACGGTGTAACACTCCAAAACAAGCGTATCCTGTGGTCGGTGATGATCGGTGCGGGACTGGGCGGCGCGTATGTCGGACTGTTCTCGGTCGAGGCCTTTGTTGCGGTCGGACCGGGGCTTGCCAGTCTGTCGATGTTTCTCTCGGAGATTCGGACCATGAACCTCGTCCATGCCGTGATCGGTGCCGGAATCGCGTTCGGTGCGGCATTTGTGTCCGGCTGCCTGCTCTATCGGCCGATGGCGGTACAAGCCGAAGCAGAACAGACGGCTGCGGCAGCGGTGCCTGCACAGACGATTGTTGCAGACAGCGCACCGGTCACTCTGTCCTCTCCGATGAGCGGAACTGCCATACCTCTCGGGGCGGTGCCGGACGAAGTATTCTCCGGCGGCGTATTGGGGGATGGGATCGCTCTTGTGCCGGACAGCGGAGAACTCTACGCCCCTGCGGATGGTGTGATCGTGAATATCCCCGAAAGCCGCCACGCGATCTCCATGGCGACAGATGGGGGACTGGAGATTCTCATGCACGTCGGACTGGACACCGTCTCTCTCCATGGCGCGCCGTATCATACGCAGGTACGAGAGGGCGACCACGTGAAGGCCGGACAGCTTCTTCTTACCTTTGATCTCGACGCGATCCGCTCTGCCGGGTACGATCCGGTCACGCCGGTGATCCTCACCAATGCAGCGGAGGACACGTATATGGAAAACGCGCAGGGCAGCATCCGGGCAGGCGACACGCTCATTACTCTGCGGACGGGAAATCATGGCGAAACGGAGGAGACGGTATGACGCGGAAATTCTATTGGGGCGGTGCGATGGCGGCAAATCAGATCGAGGGTGCGTGGCAGACAGACGGCAAGGGTATATCGGTAGCGGATGTTCTTCCGGCAAGGCACCATCTCTCTGTAACGGATTACAAAGGGCACACCACGATCACGCCGGAGGCGGTACGACAGGCGATGACGGACCAAAACGACGCTCTGTATCCCCGGCGGGACGGTATCGATCACTATCATCGCTGGCGGGAGGATCTTGCCCTGCTTGCCGGGATGGGCTTCACGATGCTGCGCGTGTCGATTGCGTGGAGTCGGCTATTTCCAACCGGCATGGAACCGGAGCCAAATCCACGCGCCATCTCCCATTATCGTGCGGTATTTGCGGAAATGCGCCGTCTGGGTATGGAGCCGATGGTCACGCTGTCCCACTACGAAATGCCGCTTGCCCTCGCTCTGACCTACAACGGATTTGCCGACCGCATAGTGATGAACGCCTTCGTGCGATATGCCGACGCCTGCTTTGCCGCCTTTGGGGATCTTGTGACCTATTGGCTCGGCTTTAACGAGATCGACAGCGTCTTCCGCCATCCGTTCACCTCCGCCGGGGTGCTGTCCACGGACAAATCCGCCGTATATGCCGCACTGCACCATCAGCTTGTCGCCTCCGCACAGATCACGCAGAAACTGCACGATAGGGTCCCGGGTGCAAAAATGGGTGTGATGACCACAGTGCTGCCCGCCTATCCGATCACACCCGATCCCAGAGATGTGGAGAGTGCATTGTCACATAACGCGGACAATCTGCTCTGCGCGGATGTGCTGTGCCGCGGACAATATCCACCCCTGTGGCGCAGCCGTATCGCACGGGAGGGGATCGCGCTGCCTGTCTGTACAGGAGATCTGGAGCTGCTTTCGGAAAACACGGCAGACTTTCTTTCCTTCAGTTATTATATGTCCCTCTGTACCGCGGCAGATCCGGTCAAATATGCGAAAACCGCCGGGAATACCATCTTCGGCGTGGAGAATCCGACCCTGCCGCGCTCGGAATGGGGATGGCAGATCGATCCGCTTGGGCTGAAGCTGTCGCTGCGGGTATTATTTGACCGATACAGATTGCCGTTATTTGTGGTGGAAAACGGATTGGGTGCGCATGATACCATAGCGGAGGACGGAAAAATCCACGACAGCTGCCGCATCGACTATCTCGCGTCCCACATCCACATGGTAGAGGAAGCGGCGGAGGAAGGCGTGGATGTGCGCGGCTATCTCGCATGGGCACCGATCGACTGTGTAAGCGCAGGCACGGGTCAGATGTCGAAGCGGTACGGCTTTATTTATGTGGATCGCACGGACGAGGGGACAGGCAGTCTTGCACGTATGAAAAAGGACTCCTACGACTGGTATCGGGAGCATATCGCCGCCCATCGGGATCGGGAGAAAACGGAAAAGTCTGAAAAAGCAATGAACGATCGCTGAATTTTTACGCAAACCGCTTTCACTATCCGGAAAAATGTGCTATAATAGGGGAAAAATGTTTTTCGTCAGGACAGGACAGAATTACCTATGAAACGCACTTTTCCGCATTCCCGCATTCTGCGCACGGTACCGTGGTGGCTGATCGCCGCGCTGTCGTGCCTATTGATAAAGAGCTATGTCTTCTACAGCGGTCTCCACCTGACCGGATTTGAGTGGATCTTCGCGCTCTGCACCGTTGGGATCGTCTCGGTCGTAGGCGGTCTATGCTCTCTCCTCTCCCAAAAAGCCGGGCAGTACGCCTTTTGGAGCCTCTACGTTCTTGCGTCTCTTGTCATGGCGGTGGACAGCGTGTACTATGCCTATGTCGCCAAGCTGCCAAGTTCGGTACAGCTCGGAATGGTCGGACAGCTCGGCGACGTGTGGGACACCATCTACCGGCTCATGGGCTGGAAACAGCTTTTCTCCCTTTTCGATCTGCCGCTCTGGTTTCTCTACGCCGTAAACGGGAAAAAATCCGCCTGCACCGCATCGGACGGCAGAAAACCGCTGCGCCGTGTCGGAGAACAGTGTGCCACATTTGCCTTTGCCGCTCTATTCACGCTCGTCTGTGTGATCCCCGGCGGCATCGCATCCGGATTTCTCCCGCGGTACATGGTCAATGAGCTGTTTTCCTACCACGTATACGACATCGCCGATGCGCTCCACGAAAAATCCACAACACGCGCGGTCGATAAGGAGAAGTACCGCTATACCGCCGAAACGGAGGACGCATTCTGGTCGCTCGCCAAGGGACGCAACGTGATCATTCTCCAGGTCGAGGCACTCCAGAATTTCGTGCTTGACTCCTACTACAACGGACAGGAGCTGACGCCGTTTCTCAATCAGATGCTCTCTGAGGATACGCTCTATTTCGACCACTATTATTACCAGATCGGCGGCGGGAATACAGCGGATGCGGAATTTGCAGTGAACAATTCCCTCTTCGCACCGGAAAACGCGGCGGCATATGTCCAGTATACGGATAACGCCTATCACGGACTCCCCTGGCTGCTCAAGGACAACGGCTACAGCGGCGCGCATGTATTTCACAATTACAGGGGCGACTTCTGGAATAGACGGGAGGCGTATCCGGCGCAGGGCTTTGATTCGTTCACGGCACTGGAGGATTTCGAGGAAATCGATCCGTTTCCGATGGGGATCTCGGACAAAGAGCTGTTCCGCCAGTCCATGGCACAGTTGACCGCATATGAGGAACCGTTCTACGCATTCTACATCACCGTATCCTCCCACCACCCCTACGCGATTCCGCTGAAGGACCGGGAAATCACGCTGGATCCGGCAGACGAGGAAACGCTGTTCGGACTGTATATGCAGGCAGTGAATTACGTAGACCGGGCAATCGAGAGCTTTGTCGAGGAGCTGAAGGAGGCTGGGTTATACGACAACTCGATCCTTGTGATCTACGGCGACCATTACGCACTGACAAACACAGACGCACAGATCGCCGCACAGGTCAAGGGCTTGCTCGGGCGGGACTACACCATATTCGACACCTTCAATGTTCCCTGCATCGTCCACATTCCCGGCTCCGCTGTAACGGAAACGATCCACACTGCGGGAGGACACATGGATCTGCTGCCGACGCTATTGCATCTGCTGGGGATCGAAGAAACCGTCAACGTCACGTTCGGACAGAATCTTCTGACGGCACAGTCCGGCTTTGTGTGTGAACAGACCCACGTTTCCATCGGCTCCTTTATATCGGACGAGGTTTTCTTCCAGAAGCCGCACAACAATCTCCTCACCAACTACCGCGTGTATGATCGTGCCACGATGCAAACGCTGTCGCCGGACGCATATATGGCGGATTCCGCACGGGCGACGGAACGGATCGAGGACTGTGCCGCACTGATGGCAAGAGATGATCTGCGTCTGCCGTAGAGAGAGGTTCTTCGGCACTTGTCAAACAAATAACAGGCAGCCACCGCGCGTCGTTTTCGACGTTTGTCTGCCTGTTTTTTCTATATCTATGGACAAGTGTGGTCCACGATCTTCCACATATTTCCACTTCTGCGGGATCGGTTTTGAGATAGCACATTCGCCGCACTTTGTCAAGCACTTTGTCAAAAAAAAAGGAAAAACGGCAGATTCCATAAAATTCACGTGCGTTTTTTGGAGCATATTATTTGCTAGTACGTCTTGACAAAACCGCCCACAGGGGGTATAATATACAACGTAATGATACACAGAAGCACGTCACCACAATATATTGTGGTGTTTTTATTGGGCAAAAACAAGACATACCGCACGCGCCTTCTCGTTTTGCCGTAACCCGGATCGAGAATCCGGAACGGGAAAAAGCGGAAAAACGGCGTGTATTGTGTCCTGGAACAACGGGAGAGACAGAATATGATCACAAAAATCCGCAAGCGGGACGGACGTGAGGTACCGTTCAATCTGGAGAAAATTTCCAACGCAATTTTTCGCGCGGCACAAGCGGTAGGTGGCAGCGATTACGACGAGGCAATGGCTCTTGCCTGTGCGGTCGCTGAGCTTGCCGAAAAAAACGCGGCGAAAACCGGTGAAACGCCGAGCGTGGAGGACATCCAGGATCTTGTGGAGCGCGTTCTTGTGGAGCATGGTCATACCCGCACCGCCAAGGAATACATCCTCTATCGCGCCGAACGGACCAAGGTACGCGAGATGAACACCAAGCTCATGCGCACCTTTGAGGATCTGACGTTCAAGAGCGCACTGGACAGCGACATCAAACGCGAAAACGCCAATATCGACGGGGACACCGCTATGGGTACGATGCTCAAATACGGCTCCGAGGGTGCCAAGCAGTTCTACGAATTGTACATTCTCGATCCCCGGTTCGCGAAAGCCCACAAGGATGGCGACATACACATCCACGACCTTGATTTCTACACGCTGACCACCACCTGCTGCCAGATCGACATTGAAAAGCTCTTTGCAGGCGGATTCTCCACCGGACAGGGACAGCAGCTCCGGGAACCGAACGACATCATGAGCTATTCTGCCCTCGCCTGCATCGCCATCCAGGCAAATCAGAACGATCAGCACGGCGGTCAGTCCATTCCGAACCTCGACTACGGCATGGCAATCGGTGTGCGCAAGACCTACAAACGGCATCTGCGCCGCAATCTCGCCAAAACCTTAGACCTTGCAGACGCGGTACCGGACGGCATGGATCCCGAAACCGCCGCGGAGGCTATGCTCCGGGAGATCGAGGAAACGCGCGGCATCCGTCCCATCATGGCGGACAGCGTGAAAATGACCGCGGCACTTGCGGAAATGCTCACCCCGCTCTGCGGCGACAAAGCACGGCGGGAAGCGGAGATCATTGAAAAATACACGACCCGCGAAATCGAACGCAGCACCTATCAGGCGATGGAGGCGATGATCCACAATCTCAACACGATGCACTCCCGCGCCGGAGCACAGGTTCCCTTCTCGTCTCTCAATTACGGCACCGACACCTCCCCGGAGGGCAGATTGGTGATCCGTTCTCTGCTCAACGCCACCGACGCGGGACTGGGCAGAGGTGAAACGCCGATCTTCCCGATCCAGATCTTCAAGATCAAGGAGGGCGTGAACTACAATCCCGAGGATCCGAACTACGACCTCTTCCATCTGGCGTGCAAGGTCTCGGCAAAGCGGCTCTTTCCGAACTTCAGTTTTATCGACGCGCCGTTCAATCTGCAATACTATAAGCCCGGTGATCCGTCCACAGAGGTCGCATATATGGGCTGTCGGACCCGTGTCATGGCAAACTATGCGGATCCGACCAAGGAAACCGTTTACGGCAGGGGCAATCTGAGCTTCACCTCCGTCAATCTGCCGCGCATCGCCATCAACGCCCATGGGAACACCGACTGGTTCTTTGCCGAATTGGAGCGCAAGGTCCGTTTGGTGATTGAGCAGCTTCTGGAACGGTTCCGGATCCAGTGTACGAAAAAGGTCTACAATTTCCCGTTTCTTATGGGAGAGGGCGTGTGGCTCGACTCCGACAAGCTCGCCAAAAATGATTCCGTTGCGGAGGTCCTGCGGCATGGTACGCTGACCGTTGGCTTCATCGGACTTGCGGAATGCCTCAAGGCTCTGACCGGATCCCATCATGGCGAAAGTGCCGCTTCCCAGGCGATGGGTCTGGAGATCATTTCCTTCATGCGCCGGCTCACAGATGAAGCGACGACAAAATACGGCTTGAACTTTTCCCTGATCGGCACCCCGGCGGAAGGACTGTCCGGCCGGTTCGTGCGGATAGATCGGGAAAAATTCGGCGTGATCCCCGGCGTGACGGATCGCGAATACTACACAAATTCCTTCCATGTTCCGGTGTACTATGACATCTCCGCCTACGACAAGATCTGTATCGAGGCACCGTACCACAATCTGACGAACGGCGGTCACATCACGTATATCGAGCTGGACGGCGATCCGCTTGCCAATCTGGACGCATTTGAGGGCATCGTGCGCCACATGAAGGAATCCGGCATCGGCTACGGCGCGGTCAACCATCCCGTCGATCACGATCCGGTCTGCGGCTACACGGGAATCATCGGCAACACCTGTCCCGGATGCGGGCGTGAAGAGGGCGATGTTCCCTTTGAGCGGATCCGCCGGATCACGGGCTATCTCG
>USGH01000114.1 GCA_900554225.1 uncultured Eubacteriales bacterium
TCCGCAGAGTCCTTCTTCCTCGTCCTTTGGTGCGCCGCAAGGCAACAATAAAATCTACAAGAGCGATGAGGTATTCCTCATGGAAGAAACCAGAAAAAACAATCCAAGCCAAACGTAGATACCTTATAAAAAACGAAAGACATAAGCCGACTGCAAGTCAAACAAGCCGTACCGCAAGTTTAGCCGAAGCCGCACGGCTCGGTACTGGATGCCAAGGCATCCTCGTACCTGCCGCGCGGGAATATCGCCGACTGCAAGTCAAAAATAATAGGGCGCGGGACAAAGTCCCGGATCATAGCCGCTTTGCCACACCGGTCGTGACCTTGCCAAGGTCGAGAAAAAACCGGCTCACCTGATACCCGTCGGCGGCAGCATGATGGATCGACAGCGTCACCGGCAGCTCGATCCCATCGGTGGTACGGCGGAATCTGCCGTATACGATAGCAGGGGCAAGCGGGATCTCCGTCCCCGCACCGTACTGGAGTCCCACCGCATCGTAGGCGTACCACGGCAAAACCGTCGCGTAAAAGGTGTTCGGCGGCATCGGGATCCCCTCCGTATGAATCGATTGGGCGCGGGCGGCGTCCTCCTCGTAGCGGCGGATAAAAGCGGCGGGATCTGCCGTATACCGGGTGTATGTGGCGGTACACGTCTCGTCGTCCTCGTGGAATATCGTGTAGGCGGGGTGGCTCTCGTCCCATACGGCAGGCTCCCCCTCCCTTGTGGCGGTCATGCGAAATTCGTCCCGGTTGTTGATGATGTACGCCGCGCAGTAGAGCATCGCGCCCGTGAAGGACAGCCGCCCGTGTACCGCGTGGTACAGCGCCGTCACGTCCACCCGCCCCTGCATCGTGATCGCGCACGGTGTCTCGTCACAGAAGTGGCGGAACCGCCCGTAGCCGCGCCAGGTCTTTGGCAATATCGTATAGTCCATGGTTTTGCTGCGCTCCTTTTCTGGTTTTCTCTTTTTCTATCCTTCTATAAGTATACCATATTTTCCCGCCGACATCAGCGGGGATTTGCAAATTTTCTTGGGATTTTGCTATTTTATAAGGTAGGCTGCGTTTTGCTTTGGTTGGTTGTATTGGCTTCACCAATGGAGAATACCACATCGTATGTGTAGATTTTATTTTCTCCTCGCGGGGGCGGTTGAAGAGAGACAGGGGATTTCGATCCCCTATCCCTCTCCAACACCTCTCCTGACCCCTGGGGGTATCCGCTGCGGCGGGGCATATCGGCTGCCACGGTTGACAGGGATATAGGATTCCGGTATCCGGTGCAGGTCGCTCATCCCCACTTCGATATATCGTTTGGGTGCTTTGTGTTTGAGCTTGGACTGTTCGCGTTTCAGTAGATTTCGCTTGGCTATGGTCATTCGTTTTTCATTGGTGGTGGGATAGACTGTTCGTTCCTGCGGCTACGTAACGTTTTGCCGTGGATATGCGTAGAATTACCGCTTACCGCGAGTGGGGCGATTGTTTTTGTTGACAACGGCATGGGATAAGCTGTATCGTTAGAGAATTGGAGTGAATGGGTTGCCCTTTTTATTACTTTGTATGGCATTGCCTGAATGGGGATATGCCGGTATGCACAGCTTTATAACTCTTCCCAGCCCGCATAGTCGCTCAAATACTGGCGCACCTTTCGCATATCCCGATACATGGCTTCCTTTTTTGATGGATCGTGCAGGATAGCGGAGGGGTGGTACACGGCGGTCATGGCAAAATCGCCTTTTCGGATGAGTACGCCATGCTCCTTTGTGATGCGATAATCCGGTTTGATCAAGCGCATAGCGGCGATCCTGCCCAGGCACACGATGATCTTTGGCTTGATCAGGCGAACCTGCTCGCGGAGATACGGCATACAGGCATCCTGTTCTTCCGGCAAAGGATCGCGATTGTGCGGCGGACGGCATTTCAGGATGTTTGCAATATACACCTTCTCGCGCGGGATCGCCACCGCCGTCAGATACAGATCGAGCAGTTTTCCCGCAGCACCAACAAACGGTATCCCGCTCCTGTCCTCCTGCTCGCCCGGTGCTTCTCCAACGAACAACAGCTCCGCCTCACGATTTCCGGTACCGAATACCGTATGCAGCTTCGTCTGGCCAAGCGAACAGCGATTGCAGTTATTACAGTACGCTTCCAATGTCTCCCATGTCACAGGATCACCACCTTTCCGCAATAGGATACCACATTTTTTCGCAAATGAAAAGAGGATTTCCGCATTTTTTCGCGTCTCCACTCTTTTTCTTGACAAAACCTCCGCAATGTGGTATCTTATTGTATGTAATGATCAACGCATACCGAGGCAATTTATGAGTGAATATACACGTTGGCGGCAATACGGCCCCGATTTATCCCCAATTGGTATCATCCGCGGCGGCATCGATCCCGACAACCGCTATTTCTGCACACCGGTTGGCGCGACGGTTTTCGGCTGGGCCGGTGTGGACGGGATCCACTACTGCAAGATTCGGCGTTTCCGGGAGATGATTTTTGCGATCTCTCCGGCAAACGCTCCCGGGGAATACGTCCATCCGGTCGCGCGGAATTTTCGAGACTTTCTTTGTCTTCTTATCACGCTGGGAGATGCGAATCTCATAGAGCAGGCGTGGATGTGGGATCGTGCGCGTTTCGCGGAAGAATGCCAGTCTGTCGCCGCCGAGCAGGATGCCGTACAGCAGGATGTCATTCGCAGACTCACAGAGAAATTCTCGCTTACGCCCATGGAGGATCCGTACACCTACATCCGCACGCTGCAGGAGCATTTCGACTACACATCGATCCCCTTTGATCCGTCGTTCCTGCCGGAATGTCTGCCGAAGCTCTCTCCGTCAGAGCTGCCATGGCATGTGGTCTGTGCGCCGGGCTTTTTCCCGACTGTCACCAGGCAGCAGCGCAGCACGGAATACCCCCTCCGTCTCCCGTTTTCACTTGCGCTCTTCGACAGCGCGCCGATCAGTGCAGAAATTCTTTCCTATTATATATGTCACACCGGCATGGTAATCGATCTCTTTCTGGAAAACACCGACCCGACGCGCGCACTCATCCCGTATCTCACCGCGAATGGACGCGCCATTCATGCGTACAGCGGCTGTGTCTGCACCAATCTCGCACAGGACTCGTCCGATACGGAGCCCGATCCAGAGACCGCCGCGGTGTTTGCGCATTACCGTTTGTCCGATCGGCGCGGACAGGTGTGCCGTTTCTGCTTTTTATGGAAGGATGGCGGCTGGCGGCAGGAGCCTGCGCTGAAAACCTGTGTTCTCACACTGTCCTGGGAGCCGCATTTCCGCGATGCCGTTACCTTTTCCGTCCATGGTCCCGGTGAAGCTGTCCCGTTTACGGATCTCTCCGGCACAGCGCACACGTTGACAGTCGTCGGATGGGATTCTGAGGATGTGTCCCTCCCCACCCACAGCCGTTTGTATACACGCGCGCTTCGGTATACGATCGATCCGCCGCTCGCGAAAGAGACATATGAGCTCGCGGATGTGTCCGCCTACGATGAGGACGCGGTGCAGCTGGCGTTGGGCGGAGATGGGGAGACGAGAGCGGCTGCGATCGGGATCATCGGCGGTGCGGACGGTCCTACAGCGATCCTTCTCTCCTCTCCCGAGCCGGACATCGTGTTCTCCGGTGTGCGTGCGGAGCCGTTTGACCGGGCGGATTGGTGTCTGCGCCTTCTGGAACCGGAGAGTCCGCCAGAACCTGTCGTCCTGCTTTCGTCCAAAAAGGAGACTCCGTTATGAAGGAAAAATACACCCCCACCGACGCGGCGCGTATCCTTGTCCGATGGCTGACCCCGCTTTTCTATCTGTCGATCGCTCAGCTTCTCCTCGGATACCTCACGAAGGATACGGTGCTCTCCGTCCTGCCATGGTTAGAATATCCCGCGTTCGCGCTCTCTGCGTTGTGCGGCGCGGCTTCCGCGGTTTGCCTCTGGATGTGCGCTGCGGTCCACGATCGGTATCAGAAGGCGGCGGTCTTTACCGGGCTCGGCGTTTTGATGGATGCCGTCGTCCGCTTTTCCGCAAACCGCTACGTGGATCTGATGGTCGGCTATCCGGCACTTGTAGTCGCAACGTTTGGGGTGTTTCTGACCTATACCGCCCACGCCGCGATTCTAGACGACCGGGACAACGGTCTTGCCGCGCGGTTCCGGGAGCTCTGGAGGTACACCCTTGTCACCGTAACCGCCATGTTCCTCTCGCCGTTTCTGGCACGTGCGTCCGGGATCATGGCGCTGCTGCTCCTCCTTGCCGCGACCGTCGGGAATATCGTTGTGACCATCGCCGCCATTGTGTCGCTGCGGCAGATGCTCCGGATCCTGGAACGGGACAGCATGACGCGTTGATCCCCCATTTCCACAGCAATTCTCCCTGTAGTAGAGAAATCAGCCCGTTATTTTGTGGCATTTGCAACATTTCTACAATCCGTATACCTCTTATCCGGTAAGAATCCATCCGACGTAGAGAAAATATTCTTCCGGTAGAATGCTCTGTCTCCTCTGTAGAACCCGTGACGGCACGATAGAGCGCTCTCTTTTTCCCGCAATAGAGCCGTCCGAACCATCCGTGGGTGTACGTCCTCGCGCTTTTGTGGTATCCTGTCTCCATCGAATCCACCAAAGGAGTGAACCCACATATGATCGCACGTACCCCACTGAAGGACAGAGTTTTACCGGATTACACCCGCGGCGAGGACATCGCCAACATGGTCACGCACATCATCGGAGGTGTGCTTGGGATCGTTGTGCTGGTGCTTTCCGTTCTCGTTTCCGCGTATCACCACAACGTCTGGGGGATCGTCTCCAGTGCCATTTACGGCTTCTCCATGATCGCCCTGTATTCCGTCTCCAGCGTCTATCACGGACTCCGCCCCGGCATGGGCAAAAAGGTCATGCAGGTGATCGACCACTGCACCATCTATCTCCTCATTGCCGGCACCTACACACCGATCCTGCTCTCCGCCATCCGCCCCGATTATCCCACTCTTTCCTGGATCATTTTCGGTGTAGAATGGGGACTGGTCGCGTTCGCCGTTGTTTTCACCGCCATTGACCACAATAAATACGCAAAGCTGTCGATGGTCTGCTACCTTGGTATGGGCTGGTGCATCATTCTTGTCCTCCGCGCCACACTTGCCGCGCTTGGCGTATCCGGTTTTCTCTGGATTCTTGCCGGCGGTGTTGCCTACACGGTAGGGGCGGTTTTATACGGGATCGGCCATAGCCGCCACATATTCCACACCATCTTCCATGTGTTCGTCGTAGCAGGCAGTCTCTTACAGGCGATCGGCATTCTCATCTACGCACTGTAACCCCTCTGATTTCATGAAGGAAATATTCTTATAGCACCATCACAGGATCCAAGTTGTTTTTGCCTGATGCAAGAGCAATTTGGATCCGTTTGCTTTTTCAGCACAAGCATGTATAACCATATTCTTATATGTATATTGCGTTTTTCTCATAGCAACTATACAGAATTCATCTTGACGAACGACCATATTTGTGCTACACTATATACGAAATGCTGCATCAGGCATACGCACATTAAGGAGGTTTTTTCTACGCGCAAAAAGCTTTGCATTCTTCTCGTCCTTCTCCTGCTCGGCTCTTCTCTTGTATCCTGCTCCGGCAGCAGTGATTCCAAAGAAACAACGCCGTCCAATCCCACGAATGACACCACATCTGCGGAAAACGAAACGGAAACGACCAATATCTATGACGAAGCCGCTGCCGCACTGCCCACGGAAAAATACGCAGACAAAACCTTCACGATCCTGACGCGGGAGGAAGTCTCCTTTGAAATCGACGCGGAATCCGAAACGGGAGAGATCACAAACGACGCGGTCTACAGCCGGAACATGAAAATCGAGGATACCTACGGCATCAAGATCGCGACTGTGTCGGTCGGCAACTGGGATGATGTGACCAATTCTCTTGAGGCAAGCATCAATGCGGGGGATCACACCTATGATCTCGCCGGACAGGTGGATTTCAAGGTCTATGCCGTTGTCGGCAAACAGCTCTGCGGCAACTGGCTTGATCTGCCGCACGTGGATCTGTCCAGAGAATGGTGGGCAAATCTTGTGAACGACGCCGCGACCATCAACGGCAAACTCTACACCGCCGCCGGAGACATCAGCATCACAAGTATTCTGTACACCGACTGTCTTTTCTACAATGCAGATTTCGCGGAGGCAAGCGGGATCACGGTGGAATCGCTCCAGAACGCAGTCTTTGACAAGCAGTGGACGCTCGACTATTTCTACAATCTTGTCGCGAATTTCTACACGGACACGAACGGTGACGGTGTGAAGGACGCAGGCGACGTATACGGCTTTGCGGTCTCTCCCGGAAACAACACGGATGGTTGGCTGACCGCCTTTGACCAGCCCATCGCCAATGTGGATAAAGACGGAAAAATCGCCATTTCGCTGCTCTCCGACAAGACGATATCCGCTCTCGAAAAATTGAATCGCCTGCACTGGGAGGAACAGGGCGTGTACAATCCCGGCGCATGGGACTTCACAATGCCGGAGCTTGTTGCGAGCCGTCACGCGTTGTTTACGACCGGCATCTTCAACGATGCGCGCACCAGCTTCTCCGGTATGGAGGACGACTTTGGCATCCTGCCCTTCCCGATGTGGGATGAAGCACAGGGCACCTATTACGCCGGTGCAAACGACCAGTTCACGGTACTTGTATTCCCCATCGACACACAGGAAAGCGATTACGAATACCTCGGTACGATCACTGAAGCACTCGCCATCGAAAGTGCACGAACCGTGCGTCCGGCATTCTACAATTCCGCGCTGAAGAACCGGTATTCCATGGATGCAAACACGGCACAGATCATCGACATCATCATGGACGGTCGTCGCTTTGACTTCTCCTTCCAGTATGGCAACGACATTCTCGTCCCGTATATGTTCCGCAACCAGATCATTGCACAGTCGAACGACATCGTCTCCACGTATGAAAAGAGCCAGAAGACCATCGAAACCAAGCTCTCCGCCATCGCGGGCTACTATGGATTAGAGTAAATTTACACAGCACGAAAACGCGTTGTATTCTCCCAGGCAGGAGGTACAGCGCGTTTTTTTGTGGGTGAGGATGCTATTTATCCCTGCTGTGTCGCCAGCCATGCGGCGCGGTTCTCTGCAATCTGTTCCTGCGACAGCTCCCTTTCCGGATAGGATGAGCACGGCAGCACCTGATCTCCCGCAACGGCACGATTCGTACACGCATTGTCATGCCGCCACGCGTCTCTTTCCTCCGGATTGCGCAGATTCGGCACCTTCATCGGAATATTGCCGCCCAAAATAGAACGGTGGGCGAGAATGCCGCAGATACCCATATCGACCGCCTGATACACATCGATGGACCACCTTCCGTCCGATTTTCCGAGAATTTTCTCAATGAAGAAGTGGGTCGGGTAGAAATCGCTGCCGCCGTGAGACTGGACGCCGCTGTTCTTTGCGAGATCCGCGGACACAAATTTCTCCGGCGTATAGAAGGTATTCTCTCCCTGACAGGTTTTTCCGGGTGTTTCCCTGTATAGCCGCACCTGCTCTCCGCTTGCACCGCCATCGTGGGTGCCGAGATACCCCTTCGTCGCGTAGACCTTGTATGCGGTATGCGCCGGCTCCAGCTTCAGCGGTCCGTGGATGCTCTTGACCGTCGCACCGTTGTCAAGCGTCACCATTTCGATCCCGCTGG
>USGH01000115.1 GCA_900554225.1 uncultured Eubacteriales bacterium
GCGGTCATCAACGACAAGAACCCCTGCGTACTTCCGGAACAGGCATTCTGCGTCACCCAGATCCTTGAGGGTATCTACGAATCCGCAAAGACCGGCGACATCTATCGCTTCTGATCGCTCTCTGCACATACGGTTTGTCCATTCGGATAAGCGTTGGACGCAGAGCAACCGGACGGATCCTATGGTACGATCCGTTTGACACAGTCTCCCATTGGCAAAGACCCGGTATGCCCGGAGAGATCCGATATGCCGGGCAGATAGAAATTTGAAAATACAGATCCATATCAAGGAGGAATCTGACATGGAAAAGGTAAGAATTGGCATCATCGGCTGCGGCGGTATCGCAAACGGCAAGCATATGCCCGCGCTGTCCCATCTTCCGAACGCGGAAATGGTGGCGTTCTGCGACCTGATCGAGGAAAGAGCCATTAAGGCAAAGCACGACTACGGTACGCCCGACGCTGCTGTTTACACCGATTACAAAAAGCTGCTTGAAGACAAGACCATTGATGTGGTACATGTCCTGACCCCGAACCGTGCGCACAGCTTCATCACCGTGGACGCACTGGATGCCGGTAAGCACGTTATGTGTGAGAAGCCGATGGCAATCAACTCCGTGGAAGCGAAGAAGATGCTCGACGCTGCAAAGCGCAACGGCAAAAAGCTCACCATCGGATACCAGAGCCGCCAGAGAAACGATTCCCAGTTCCTCAAGGGCGAAGCTCTCGCCGGTACCTTCGGCGACATTTACTACGCAAAGGCAACCGCGATCCGTCGTCGTGCCGTTCCGACTTGGGGCGTGTTCCTGAACGAATACGAACAGGGCGGCGGTCCGCTGATCGACATCGGTACCCACGCGCTGGACCTGACCCTGTGGACGATGAACAACTACAAGCCGAAGTACTGCGTTGGTACGACCTACCACAAGCTGAACAACGATACCGAAACCGGCAACGCGTGGGGCGACTGGGATCCCGCGAAGTTCACCGTTGAGGACTGCGCATTCGGCTTTGTCGTAATGGAAAACGGCGCGACCATCAACCTTGAATCCGCCTGGGCTCTCAATACGCTGGAAGTCCGTGAGGCGGTCACCTCCGTATGCGGCACGAAGGCAGGCGGCGACCTGTGGGACGGCGTACGCATCAACGGCATCCGTCAGGGCAGACAGTATGTGCTGAAGCCGAACCTCAACGCGGGCGGTGTGGCATTCTACGATGGCGACGGTGGAGACGATCCGGCTACCAGAGAGGCAAGACAGTGGATCAACGCGGTCATCAACGACAAGAATCCCTGCGTACTTCCGGAGCAGGCATTCTGCGTCACCCAGATCCTTGAGGGTATCTACGAATCCGCAAAGACCGGCGACATCTATCGCTTCACCAAGTAATTGTAAAACATCTGCGCACGGCACGGGAAATCCGAGGAGGAACCCGTGTCGTGTGTGTACAATGCAACACCATAGACTATTGACGAAAGGATACAGATATCTATGAAACTCTGCGTACTTGCCAATCTGTATGCGAAGAAGCCGCTCGAAGAGGTTCTGCCCATGCTCAAGGGTATGGGTGTGGAAGCGGTGGAGATCGGCTGCGGCGGCTATCCCGGCAAGGATCACTGCGATCCCGAAGTACTCCTGAACGACGATGCCAAGCTGGCACAGTGGCTCGGTCTGTTTGAAAAATACGACATCGAGCTTGCTGCGCTGTCCTGCCATGGCAACCCGGTTCATCCCGATCCGGCGATCGCTGCTGCGTATGATAAGGACTTCCGCAATGCCGTACTTCTCGCCGAAAAGGTTGGAGTAGACACCATCGTGACCTTCTCCGGCTGTCCGGGCGACCATCCGGGTGCAAAATATCCGAACTGGGTCACCTGCCCGTGGCCGGAGGATTTCCTTGCCGTTCTCGATTACCAGTGGAACGAGGTTCTGATCCCGTACTGGAAGGAAGCCTGCGCATTTGCCGAGGCACATCACGTCAACCGGATCGCGCTTGAGCTCCATCCCGGTTTCTGCTGCTACAATACGGAAACCCTTCTGAAGCTCCGTAAAGCGGTCGGCCCCGTGATCGGCGCGAACTTTGACCCGTCCCACCTGATCTGGCAGGGTATGGAGCCCGCAGCAGCCATCCGTATGCTTGGCGACGCGATCTACCATGTACACGCCAAGGATACCAAGATCGATGAAATCAACAAGGCGCGCATCGGTGTGCTCGATACCAAGCATTACAGCGATGAAGCCAACCGCGCATGGGTGTTCCGTGCTGTAGGATATGGTCACGATGCCAAGTACTGGAGAGACATCATGGACAATCTCCGTCTGGTCGGCTATGACCGTGTTCTTTCCATCGAGCATGAAGACAGCTTAATGTCCGTGGACGAAGGACTTTCCAAGGCGATCGACTGCCTCAAGACCGTCATCATGCACGATCCGAAGCCGGGTACCATGTCCTGGGCATAATGACCGCCCCGTTCACCAGCGATTCCATCGTTCCGATCTGGATCGCTGTCGGTGTGTCCGGTGCTGCGATGGTGGTCTGTGCGATTCATTTTGTCGTGCAGAAGCTCCTGGCGCGCCGGAAAAAGCGCGAAAAATAGAAAAATGCGAGGGATTTCGATTCGTAATGAACCGGATCCCTCGCTTTTTTATGGACGCTCTGCGGAAACAGCCTGAAATCCGCGTTCCCGATATCCACATTATTCCGTGCCGCCGAAGCCGCACAGGAGAACGCCGTTATCGATCTCCAGAACGGCGTAGCTTGGCTTGTAACCGCTGCCTGCCGGACCGAGATTGATGAGCCGCACCGGCTTGCCGTAGAGAGTGTCCATGCGCGTTTCCTCTGCAACATGGGTGTGTCAAATCAGCACGACAGCCGCTACGGCTCTGGCACCGTCAGTTGCGTCAGTATCGAGTTCGTTCTTGACCTGTAAACGATGCCCGTGCGTGGCGAAGAAGGTGACGCCGCCCTCCGTGAATACCTCGGAATAGGGAATCGGCGGATGGGCTCCAAACAGTACGTCCTCTCCGTTGCCGGCAACCTGTGTCGTCGGGATGTCCGGGTATCGCTCACGGATCAGGGAAAAATCGCGATATCCGTCGCCCAAGTGGACGATTCGTGCAACCGGACCGGCAGCGACATGGGCTTTCACGGCATGGAGCATACATTCCGGATTGCCGTGTGTGTCGGAAAAAACGAGGATTTTCATATGCTTTGCCTCCTTGGTGTTTTAAGTTGCCGCAGACTGCGGATATGCACCGAATGCAGACGCGGCGCATACACTGGAAACTGACGGTAGAAATATCGTGCAAACCGCACTGTAAAATGGGGAGGGTGATACGATGAAGCTGGATCGGAAAACCGTGGACGGCTTTCTGCGCCTGCCGGACGATAAGCTGTGGCAGCTCCTTCGACTGCTTGCCGGGCCGAATACGTCCCTCGGAGAGCCGAATGCGGAAATGCTGCGGAAGCTGCGCGCGGTACTCGCGGCGTTGACGGAAGCGGATCTTGAACGGATCGACGCACTGCGCGCCGTATTCAAAGATGCGAAATAGGGGGAGAGCGATATGGATGGAGATCTTACCAAAAAAGTAAACGAGATCATGGCAAATCCGGAGTTCCAATCGCTGGTACGGGAGCTGCGCGGCGGAGAAGAAATGCCGGATGCGTCGGAGGTAAGCGCAAAACTGCCGGAGGTGCTGTCTGCCTTTGGCCCGATGCTGTCCGGACTGATGGGCAATGTGGGAAACGGAGAGCAAACCGCGCCAAAATCGGAGAAACCCGTGGAAAATGCCAAACCGGCGATGGCGAAAGCCTTCCTCGGTGATCCCGGCAACCGCAATCGGCTATTGACCGCGCTGAAGCCGTATCTCAGTCGGGAACGCGGTGTACTGATCGACCGTGCCATATCGGCGATGCAGTTTGGGGAAATGCTTGGCAGCGCGGGAGACAAATCCGGCGGAGGTGACGAGTAAGGTGTACGTCAGAGGTCAGAATCGCGGGATCGACGAGCGGGCAAACGGGAGCTATCGGATCCCACCCGGTTATCGTGGAAACGCCTTCCCGGAACCGGAGGAGGTAAAGGTACACACGCCGCAGATCTATTCCCGTGAGAATCGTTCCATGCGCACAGAGGATCGGCAGGGCATGAAGGTGTATTCGCCGCGGCAAAGGAAGGTCGTGACGGATCCGCCATATCGGGAGTCCACTGCGGAACCGATCGTGGCACGGGATGAGAGGAATGCAGAGCCGGAGGTACCATACGAGGCGGATATTGCCGCGGACGCCACCGATACAGCCGATCCCGTGTGGGACGAAACGATGGCGGAGCTTTCTGACAAGCCGGCTGTGGCGATGGTGCAGGAGAGGGGCAGACATACGGAGGAGAATCGATGGCTGGGCGAGGTGTTCTCCACCTTGTTTCGGAATCTGCGCCGGGAGGATTGGCTCCTTGTGGCATTGATCGCGCTGTTTCTCCTCGATGGCAGTGCGTCGCCGGATGTACTTCTGCTCCTTGCCGTCCTGCTCGCCTATCATGTCTGAATGACGGAATACGATCGCTGACAGGAAGGACGACGGGAAATACAGAATGGGGTGAAAGCAGCCGCGGGAAAACGATTTACGGCTTTGTCTATTCGTTCTGAAGGGCTGCAAGGGTTCTGCGCACCTCCGGCAGAAGCGCAGCGGCATGGCACAGCGGTTCGCTGTATTTGAAATCGAGTGTTTCCCAGTCCTCTGTCCCACAGTCGATGGTAAAGGAAAAGAGAATCCCACCCGGTACAGCCTCTGCGGAAAACGGCAGCGCGTGTGTGTGGAGAAGATACTGGATGTAATACAGAAGACTGCGATGGCGCGGGGTGGCGTTGACAAGCGGTGTGATACTGTCGCTGAGCCAAAGTACATCCGGGATCTGTGCGGAGCTTGCCCGATGAGAAATGGTAATCTCACCGCCGCGCCGTGCCAGTGTGCCGTAGATTGTGGAATCCGCGTCCGCGATCTGATATAGGTATGCGTGGAGCGCAAAGAGCAGATATACAAAGGGCTTTACACGCAGTTCGACGGTGTATTCGTCCCGCACATCCGATGGCGGCAGGAGAAGCTGGAGCGGCACATCGCGGTACAGGGGCGTATTGCCGATCGTTTTTCCAAACCAGTCGAATAAGGCGGTGAGATCGATCCGACAGGGGGGATCCGCCATGGAAAAGCCGTCGCTCCCATACAGCGGTACAAACGGTGCCGTTTCCGTAAAGACCGATTCCGGCTCCTGGTGCAGCACGTCATGCCATTCCGGGATCGCGGACAAAGCGGCTGCCAATAACGGCAGAATCCGGTGTGCATAGGGGGAGGCTTTCGCATACAGCTCTGCCGTATTTGTATAGAGTGTCGCGCAGATGGAACCGTCCGCAGCCTTTTCAAAAAATGCGGCACGGAAAAAGTAGAATTGGTGCAGGGACAAAAGCAGCGCATTCTCCGCCGGCTCCTCCGACACCGCAGCGGCACAGAACGTGCGCAGCGTATCGCCGTCTGTGAGATGGAGTGCGTTGTAAAACCGTGCGGTAAGTGCCTTCAGCCCTTCTCCGGTGTCTGCGTCCGAGATCCCGGAAAAGAGCGGGGAATCCGCAACGGACACGATCAATCCGTCCGAAGAAAAGGATAGCTGTGTTCTTTCTGTCATATCGTCCTCCAATGTCCATGCCGGCTCCGATGTAGGGGGCGGAAGGGTGAGGTTCTGGCAATAGGCGTGTCAATACCAGGAATTGCCGTCCGTGCGGTAAGAGAGATCTTCCGTTTCCGGTTCGGTTTCCGCAGTCTCTGCCGTATCCTCCTCGCCGGATGCAGTGGTTTCCTGCGGACGGGTGACGGCGTAGGGATTCACGCGGCTCTGGGTTTCCGCTGTGGTTTCGGATTCGTCCTCCGTAGGGATTACAGGGATCACATCGTCCTCATCCTCTTTGGGTACCGTCATCGCGTCCCGGAGCGCATCGGCAGTGACCTCATGCGCATATTGCCGATTGGTGATCCCGAGCGTGTCGAGAACCGCGCTTTGTGCTGCCACCAGAGAAGCATCGCCGCTCAGATACACACGCATATTGTAGACCTGAAAGCTTCCCCTGAGAGAGCGGCAGATCGTTTCCAGGGTCATGGTGCCATCCCCATTGGTGGAAATGGGGGCGTCAGTCAGGTCGATCGCTAAAAAATCGACCGCGGATGCCGTCATCTGCACCTGCTTGGCATAAGCTGCCTCAATGTAGACCGTATGCGGCAGGAGCGCGCCAATGGTTCCGCTGTCCCCGACCTCTTCCCGGATATGCTCCAGATAGGTGCGGGCGTAGTTGATCGCGTCGGTATCTGCGTCGCTGGCGGTCAGTCCGCAGAACAGCACTTCATCGGCACCCATGGCGAACAGCTCACGTGCGATGGTACCGTCAAGGATCGCCGCCGCCTCCGCATCGAGTGTGTCAAGAGACGCTTCGATCCGCACGGACAGCCGGAGATCCTCCGCTTTTACCGCATCGCACAGGATGGACAAATGCCGGTATACGCTGTCCTCCGTGATCTCCGTCGTGGCGATGGGCTGATGGAGGAACGTAAGCAATGTCGGTGAGGTGTAGTAGTACCCGTCGGTATCGTTTACGGCGATGGAGATGGTGTCATAGGTTTCGGCAAGGGATTGCAGACGGAGGACAAGCGCATCCTCCGCATCGGGTGTGAGTCCTTCCTCGGTCCGCCGGATCCAGTCGATGGCACAGGCGTTGACGACCAGCGTGGAGTATTGCTCCGTATCGGTACCCGATTCCATTTCAGCATCCCTGCGGGATACCGCGTTGCCGGACGGCGGCTTCAGATTGTCGAGCATATCCGACGCCGCTTCCACGTGCCGCTTCAGAAGATTGCCGGTGAGGATGGCAAGTCCGAAAATCGCAGCGGCGCAGAGGATCACAAAGAGGATCTTCAGAAGCACCGCCTTTGCCTTTTGATTTGCTTTTCGCCGATAGTATCGCATGACGCACCTCCTTCCCGGCGGGAAATTCTCATTCCATAGTGAAAATGGAGTATTTGTCCAGTGCAGGAAGCCGTTCTATGGTTAGCCCTGCGGCATAGGTTTCCAGACGGGTGTTGTATAAAGCACTATAGTATTCCGTGCGCAGATCATCGTAATGGCTTTTCAGATAGGCGTCATCCTTTTCATACCGCTTGATGATGCTGTACCCCGCGTCGGACTGAACGATCCCACTCGTTTCTCCGACGGCAAGCGAAAACGCCGCCTCTTCAAACTCCGGATGGCGCGTTCCCTTGGCGATATAGTATCCGTCGTCGTTGTTGAACAGATAGAGATCCTGTCCGTATTCGTCGATCAGTGCGTCAAAGTCCGCGCCGGATTCCACCATTTGGTAGATTTCCTCTATTTTTGCAAGATTCTCCGCATCGGAATTGCCGTTTGTCGCGGAAATGAGAATCTGCTTCACACGGATGATCTCGTCGGAGGCAAAGATCGGCTGGAGGGCTTCCTCACCGTCCGGAAATTCCCCTGCGTTGTGCATGGCAAAGAACAGCTCATCCGCCAGAAGATCGTTCCGAATGAGAAAACGGTATACATTGACCGTCATATGTGCCGCCGTCAGACTCTCCTGATACAGCGTCA
>USGH01000116.1 GCA_900554225.1 uncultured Eubacteriales bacterium
CGATCAGCAGGTATAGCACAACTCCCGGCATGACGCGCATGAGCATATCCACGGCGCGGCGCATTGCCAGCAGAGAGGCGTTTAGGATGTTTTTCTCGTCGATCTCCGCCGGACTGGCTTCCCCGATCCCATAGGCGACGGCGATCCGGGTGATCACGTCGTAGAGCAGCTCCCGCTTCTTTTCGGATAGCTTTTTCGAGTCGTTGAGCATACCGAGCACATCGCGATCCGCCTCGGAAAGCGCGGCAAAATCCGGCAGTACACATGCGCCGGCAACGACCGAGCCGCACAGGGGACCCCGTCCCGCTTCATCCACGCCGCAGATCACAGCCCCTGTTTCCGCCGCGATGCGTGTGTCATATGCCCAGTCGAGACACGCCGGGATCGGTGCTTTTTCTCTCATATTTCGCCCTCGCCGACTTCCGCCGGAACAGCGGATTTTGTTTCTGGCTGCGCAGTATCCGCGGCTGTAGGGGCAGCGGGATCGTCGGCATCGGCTGCGTTGTCCGCGGGAGTGGCAGGAGCTTTGGCGTTATGGGTATCCTGCCGCACCGGATCCGTGGCGGGAGTCTCCAAAGAGATCCGTCCGATTTTGCCGCCGCGGAATTCGTCCAGTACGATTGCCGCCGCGCGTTCCGTGTCGATCACGCCGCCGGAGAGCAGAAATCCGCGCTTTTTCGCCACCGCTTCCAGCAGCTCGTGGGGATTTTTATCCGACAGCGTGACCCGCTCCAGCTTGTAGCGCGCGCAGAATTTGTCCGGTGCGACCGTCCTCAGTCTTGCGCACAGCGTGGCGGCAAGCTGTTCCGTATCGAGAATGTCGTCCTTGATCGCACCCGTCATGGCCAGATTTTCCCCGGTGCGCGGATCGTCAAATTTCGGCCAGAGCACGCCCGGCATATCCATCAGATCCAGTCCCAGCGATGTCGGAACCCACTGCTTCGTGAGCGTCACGCCTGGTCTGTCCTCCACCTTGACCTTTTTGCCGCCGCATAACCGATTGATCAGCGACGATTTGCCGACGTTCGGGATCCCGACCACCATGGCGCGCAGCTTTCGGCCGCTCATCCCACGCGCCGCATACCGCTGCACCTTGTCGGCGAGGATCTGCCGGATCACCGTGCCGATCTGCCCGATCCCCTCTCCCGTCACGCAATCGATGGCAAGCGCGTTTTCTCCGCGGGCACGAAACGTTGTGACCCAGGCTTTTGTGACTGCGGGATCCGCGAGGGAGGATTTGTTCAGAAGCGTCAGAACCGGTTTTCCGGCAGTGAGCGCGGCGATCTCCGGATTGCGCGCACTTTCCGGGATCCGCGCGTCCACCAGCTCCAATACAATATCGACCTGCGAAAGATTCTCCCGCATGATCCGCCGCGTCTTTGCCATATGCCCCGGAAACCATTGGATTGTTTGCATTGTTACCTCCGTAAATCCGTAAATCGGAAAAGAAATGGTCTACAGGCGACCGTTCCCCACGTCTCCCGTGTTCTCCCCTCTCCGGGGATTGTGCCGTATGAAAATAGCTCCGCCTGATAAGCTGTCATTCCAGGAAGCCGAGCTTGGATAGCGGTGCCAGGCGGAAGTAGGCGCGCCCCACGATGCAGCGTTCGTCGATGCAGCCGATCTCGATCTGGCGGCTGTCGCCCGAGTGGTTGCGGTTGTCGCCCATCACGAACACCGCGCCTTCCGGGACGGAGCAGGTGAAAATCCCGCTGCCGTCCATGCCGTATTCCGCAGTCAGCGTCGCGTAGCCCACGTCCAGATAGCGATACGGTTCCTCTACGACCTCTCCGTCTACCCGGAGCGTCCAGGAGTTGAAATCGATCTGCACCTCCTGTCCGCCGACCGCGATGACACGCTTCACAAGGGGCGCATCATACGGTGCCGCTGCGATGTCGTGGATCACCACAATGTCGCCGGCGCGCGGGGTGTAGAAAAGATCCGATACCGCAAGATACTCCCGGTCCGCAAGCGTTACATCCATCGAGTGTCCGTCCACGATGTTCAGCCGCGTCACAAACGCAAAGCAGAGCATCACGAAGATCACTACGGACGCGATCATCTCCACTGCCTCGTATGCCGATACCAGGCGGCGCGCACGTGGATTTTTGGCAATCTCCTCCGCCGTGGACGTACCGGTGCATACCTCTGCCACTGCCTTTTCTTCCGTTTCTGTGGTTCCGTTGTTCACTTGACGATCCTCCGATTATTTCTCGATCATTTCCGAAAGCAGCGTGTGACCTGCCGGATTGTAGTCCCCCATCGCCGCGCAATTTGCCTCCGTGAACGCGCATCCCGCCTTCTCTGTGCGCGAATCGTACAGGAAATACGGGACAGGATCCGACGTGTGCGTCCGCTTTTCGCAGGGGGTCGGATGATCCGGCAGGCAGAGAATCCGAAAGTCCTCCCCGGAATCAAGGAGATACTGGTACACCGGCGAGAGGATCTCCGCGTCGATCTTCTCGATTGCCGATGTCTTTTCAAGCGGATTGCCCTGATGGCCGCATTCGTCCGGTGCCTCTACGTGGACGTATACCAGATCTCTCCCGCGCCGGAAGGCATCGATCGCCGCCTCTCCCTTGCCAAGATAGTTCGTGTAATAGTTGCCCGTCGCACCCGGTACCGGGATCACCTCGCAGCCCGCACAGATGCCGATTCCCTTGATCAGATCCACGGCACACACGATCGACGCGTCCAGATGCCACTTGTCCTTGAACGACGGCAGTGCGGGCTTTCGACCCGGACTCCAGAGCCACGGCGCGTTGGCGGGATTCTTGCCCTGTGCCCGTCTGCGCTCGTTCACCGGATGATGGTCGAGTACCGCAAAACCCTTTTCCATGAATTCCAGAAATGCCGCCCCGCCATCCGCAGCCTTTGGCAGATACGCGCCGATCTTCTCGCCGAGATGGTCATGCGGTCTGGCGAAATTGTACGTCGGATCCGCACCGCGCCAGATCATGCAGTGGCGATAGCTCACTCCCGTGTAGAGATGGCGGCCCTCCAGCGGCAGCGCGTCGTTCAGTGCCTTGACCAGCTCGTCCGCTTCCTCCGTGGAGATCTCCCCGGCACTGTGGTCGAGGATCACGCGCTCGCCAAACGGTACGTCGCCTTCGGACAGCGTCACCACATTGCAGCGGATCGCGGTGTCGTCCGGCTCCATGGTCAGTCCGAGACTCATCGCTTCGAGTGGAGAACGCCCCTTGGAATAGAGCTTCGGATCGTAGGACAGGATCGCGAGATTGGCCGTATCGCTTTCGGGAACCATGCCGACCGGGACGTTCAGAACCGTACCGCAGCGCGATTTTGCAGCCAGCGCGTCCATAAGGGGCTTGTGTGCCGCCTCCATCGGGGTTTTGCCGGAGAGCGCGGGATTCGGACGATCCGCCATCCCGTCGGGAATGAGAACGAGATATTTCATATCTATAGACTCCTATGCGTAAAATTGGGAGGCTCTGATTTCAGGTTGTTTTGCACGGAAAAGCCGTATGCCTGAGCCTTTCGCGCAAATAAACGCGATGGATGCAGAGCACTCTTTGCAAAATGCACACCATATACAGTCTGTGGGAAAAAACTCCCCCAAGTATAACGATACCAATATTATACCATATCGTGCGCCGTTTGTGTGTGGATTTTTTGCAGATACGGCGTGAAAATTTCTCTAAAAATTCCCGATCGGTGCAAGTGGAAATTGGCGTAAATTTTCGATGGCAAAATTGCCGAAACCTATTGCAATCGAGCGGAAACTGTGATACAATAATGAGGTATATGAGACTGGTTTTCAGTCGTACCCTCTCAGGCGCGAAAACCAATCGGGTGCTCCCCGCCTGCCGACTCGGAAAGCGGACGGGAAGAGCGCAAAAATAAAATACAGGAGAGAAACAATGCCCAACATTAAGTCCGCGAAGAAGCGCGTAAAAGTTATCGAAACCAAGACCCTCCAGAACAAGATGTTCAAGAACCAGATGCGTACCATCGTGAAGAAGTACAACGCTGCCCTCGCATCCGGCAACAAGGAAGAAGCTACCACCGCATATAAGGCTGCCGTCAAGAAGATCGACCAGGCCGTTGCGAAGGGAATCCTCCACAAGAACAACGCTGCGCACAAGAAGAGCGAATTCACCCTCGCACTCAATAAGTTAGCGTAACACGCTGACGTAACACGCTAACGCAGCAACGCCGGGATAAGGCGATTGGCGCAGAAATTCCCAAAAATACCTTTTCAAAAAAAAGCATCTGTCAGGTGGTTTTGCTCCCCACTGGTCAGGTGCTTTTTTGGCGTTTCCCATGGATGCAGGAGTTTCCTGTCCCGAAACAAAAAGTCCCGGCGCATTAGCGGGTGTGCGTAAGACAGCATTGTGCCGAAATCAACGAAGCGGCACGAAACCGCATGGAGCTGATCGTGCCAGAACTGGCAAAGCAGTACGGCGTGACTGAAAAGCTGAAAGCCGAAAACCAAATGGAATGGGTACGGCAGATGAACGCTTGCAAGGCACAGGCAGAGGAAATCGTAAAGCACGAGCTCATTTACGGATGATATTTCGCGAACGCAATATTAAATCACTATATAATGATTAAATGTTGACTTTTGATTTGCTTTGTGCTATAATATCGCTATTGCTTACGCAAGGAGTGGTATTATGGCAGTTAGGTATATCAAGCTTTGGAAGATGCTGTTAGATAAAAGATTAAAACGAACAGACTTAATTACTATTGCTGGAATAAGTGCAAATGTACTCGCTCGTCTCGGAAAAGATGAATATGTTGCTTTGGAAAGTCTTGAAAAAATCTGCATAGCACTCGGATGTGATATTGGCGATATTGTCGAAATTGTCAATGATAGTAGGCTGGAGGACATGACATGATTAGATTTGATTCACAAATAGGATATACGACAACATATGGTGAGTGCGTTTGCGGAGATTCTCTTGAGATGCTCAATAGAATAGAAGACAATAGCATAAATTTAGTAGTAACAAGTCCTCCGTTCGCTTTGCAACGAAAGAAAGAGTACGGAAACGAAAGCCAAGAGCAATATGTTGACTGGTTGTGCCAATTTGGAAAATTAGTATACCAGAAACTTAAAGATGATGGCAGTTTTGTTGTTGACATAGGTGGAGCATATGAAAAAGGGCAACCCACTTACAGTCTATATCAGTTTAAGACGCTCATAAAGCTATGCGACGAGGTGGGATTTCACTTAGCCCAACCTTTTTACTGGCACAACCCCAGTGCATTACCAGCGCCGATCGAGTGGGTAAATAAACGAAAGTTACGTGCAAAGACTTCTGTGAATACAGTTTGGTGGCTTTGTAAATCACCATTCTGTAAAGCAGACGTTACTAATGTTTTGGCTCCGTACTCAGCACGCATGGAACGCTTGATTAGCAACCCGGAAGAATTTGTTAAAGAAGAAGGAACTGTTAGACCATCTGGTCATGTTCTCGGAAAATCTTCGTGGAGTAAAAATAATGGAGGTGCTATCCCACCAAATCTTTTACAAATTTCCAATAGCGAAAGCAACAGTCAATATTTGCGTTACTGTAAAAAAATTGGGGTTAAAGGACACCCAGCTCGGTTTCCATCGGGACTTCCAGAGTTTTTTATAAAATTTCTGACCCAAGAGGGTGATTTGGTAGTTGATATTTTTGGAGGGAGCAATACTACAGGGCAAGTAGCAGAAAAGCTCAACCGCAAGTGGCTGAGCTTTGATCTGTCGCAAGAATATGTAGCAGCATCTGTATTCCGTTTTTCAAATTCCGATGAAGAAGCAAGCGATAATTATTCTAGAATTATGAATGGGGAGCATATAATCATTCCAGAAATGCCAAAGCAGTTATCGCTTACTTTTGGTTGATGAAATCTGGGTCTACGGGGCTATTCTCATTGATGGGATAGACCCGTATTCCTTTTTCACGAACAAATTTTACAGGAATTTTCGGATTATTTAAGTGGGACATCGTTTGAAGCTTTTCTTCCCAATGTTGGTATAGAGGTTCCAACATTTCAGGGGACATAATGTATATTTCTCTCAGCGTTATGCCATAGTAAATTGCAAATGTCCAAGGTACTTTGCGGTATTTGGCTATTATATCATGGTTAGTATGATGATTTGTGCTAAAGCCAGATGCACTTGTTTCTAAGTTAATTGATTTCATTTCCCATTCAGTTCCGCTCTGAGAAATGCAGTCGTTTCCCTCACGCCCTGGCAAAAATTTCATGTTGAGATAGATAAGCTGTTGCAAAACCTTTGCTCCATTGTCTTGAAAAATATCATCAATACCAAATTCTTTTGCTAAAGCAGACAAACCATGCAAATTAGTCCAAAGTTGTTCCAGACGGTTGATTAGCGCCTTGTGTTCGTTTCCATAAAACTTCATAGTCATCACCCCTGTTCAATGTTTTGAAATAACTCAGAAAGAGTTACCCCTAATCCATCAGCTATTTTTTTGATATTACGGATAGCAACATTTCTTTTTCCGGCTTCAACAGAGGCGAAGTAAGTCCTATCCATGCCTATTTTAAAAGCAAACTTTTCTTGACTTAGTCCTGTCTGTTTTCGTAACTCTTGTATTCGCTTGCCAAGCAATATCGTAATCATGAAATCTCACCACCCAATCTATAATTATAGGGTAAACGGTCTATAAAGCAACGGCTTATAAGTAACAAGCAAGTAAATGTTTATATATTTTGGATTTCTAATGTCCCTTAGGACACTAAGGGCGCACTTCTATACTCTCTATCGAGAGTAGTGCGTCCTGCGGAGCTTCATTCTCCGTCAGCAGGAGGATACTGCATGACCGAGAATGTTGCGTCACTTCGTTCCGTCAAGGTGGCTACACCCCCTTGCGCTGCTAAAGCGGCTATCCCCTGTGGACTTGCCGCCAGCAAGTTTGAAGATTAGACATAAACAAATCCTCCGCATGGTCTAAGCCATACGGAGGATTAACTGTTTTACGGACACCCGTCTATAGCCGAGATGCTTTTTTTATAGCCCAAACTCCATGATGCCGCAGTTTGGAAGCTTGAAGGCGGCGTAGTCGGTGTTTTTGACATCTAAGAAGTAGGTGCGGATCATGCGGCAGATGCCGCCGTGGCAGACGAGGAGCGTGGTGGGGCCGTTTTCGGCTTTCAGCTTGTTTAAAAGCGGGTAGAGCCGACCGGCTAAGTCCAGCATGGACTCACCGCCGGGGTAGCGTACGGCGAACTCGCGCTTATTTGCGTTGAACGCTTCGCCGTCCCAATCGGTATTTTCGTAGATACCATAGTTTTGCTCGATGAGCTGCTGTTCGGTCTCGATGGTATCTATGCCGATCTCGTCTGCGATGAGCCTTGCGGTGTGTTGGGCGCGCAGGAGTGGGGAGGCGATGATGCGCTTGATGCCTTTATCTTGGAGGCTGCGCCCGGCTTCTTTTGCCTGCGCGATGCCTTTTTCGGTGAGGTCGACCGCGACCGCGCGCCGGTCGCCGGCACGGTCGGAACGCGCGATCAGCCCGTTCTCTTCGAGCAGATTCAGCAGCTTGGAGATGGTGGCAGGTTCGATGTCGCACGCCGCGGCCAGCTCCTTTTGTAGGCACTCTCCGTGCAGCGCGAGAAAGGTCAGCAGCTTCGGCTGGCCTGGCGAC
>USGH01000117.1 GCA_900554225.1 uncultured Eubacteriales bacterium
CGTGCCGTATATCGATCTCGAAAAGCCGTGGTGGGACAAGAAGGTCAACGATACGCTCGTGGTGTCCGACATTCGTTATGCCGTTAACGGTGACCTCAACATCACCACGCACGACCTGACCTATGTCCTTGTATTCTCCAAGGATCAGATCATCGACAACTCTCTTGAGAATCCGTATGATCTTGTAAACAGCGATACATGGACGATGGACAAAATGTCGGAAATGATGATCACCGTCACAAACGACCGCGACGGCAACGGCGAATGGAATGCGCGCGACAGCTATGGCTATACCTCCGCGATCAAGATGACCCTGCCGTCCTTCTGGATCGGTGCTGGTGAAACGGCAGTCGCCCTCGATGAAAACAACATTCCCACCCTCTCGATGGGCAGCGAACGCTTCTACGATGTGATCCAGAAGATCTTCGCCATCACCTACGACACCGGTGTACGCTTCCGGAATGAGGATAACAGCGATGTGCCGACCGATGGCATCCAGTTGTTCCAGAACGACCGCGCACTGTTCATGGACTGCTCCCTCTTCTATATGACCGCTCTGCGCGATATGGAAGCCGACTTCGGTATCATTCCCTATCCGAAATTCGACGAAGACCAGGAAAACTACTGCGCGCGCGTATCCTACTTCATGCCCTCCATGCTGTTGTCCACAAATACGGATCTGCCCCTGGTCGGTGCGGTGTTGGAATACGCGAACTATCGGGCACAGGCGAATATCACCCCCGCGTACTATGACGTATCGCTCAAGGGAAAGGTATCCCGCGATGAAGAGAGTGCAGCCATGCTCGATCTGATTCTGGCAAACCGCGTGGTAGACCTCGCCGACACCATCTTCTGTGCCGACATGCGCGACTCCTTCTTCTCCGCCATGTACGGTACCGATGTGCGCGATATGGCATCCGTGATGAAAGCAAACGAAAAAACGCTGACCAAAATGCTCAACGCATTCGTGGAAAATTCGATCGCAGCGATCGACAAGAAATAAATATGGCAGTGCAAAGGGATCCGTGTGATACATGGGTCCCTTTTTCACGTTTGGGAATTGACAAGGAAAGCGTCTCGTGGTATAATCGAGTATGAAAAATCTATTTCACTGCGTTGGAGGAACGATCATGCAGCAATCCCTATACGATTATGACATTTATCCGAAGGTATTCCCGGTCGGCAAGCCGGTGGAGATCACCATACGCGGATTGAGCGCGCGCTTTGTTTTCGCAGGCGAATACAAAATTGTGGTGCAGCGGCTCGATGCGGGTCCGGCATGGGGCTTCACCGCGTGGAACCACACCGATTATACCGTGGAGGCAGGCGACGATCACACGCTCCGCTTCACGTTTACCGCTGAGGTCGAATGTGAGCATTATGTGCGGATTTTCAAGGGTGACAACCAGGTGGCGCAGCTTTCCGTATACGCGCTTGCCGACGACCTTGCCGCGAGAATCCCGCTGCGCGGCGATTTCCATATGCACACCTGCCGTTCGGACGGACGTGAGGATCCTGCGACGGTCTGCGCCAATTACCGTGCCATCGGCTATGACTTCATCGTCATCACGGACCACCATCGGTACTACCCGTCTCTGGAAGCGATGGAGATATACAAAAACGTACCGCACGCTCTCACGATCCTGCCCGGTGAAGAAGTCCATCTGCCCATGACGGACGTTCATATCGTAAACGCGGGCGGCACCTTCTCCATAAACGGTCTGCTTGCCTCCTCTCCCAACGATCAGGACAAGGGCACCGATCCGCTCTACCGTTCCCTCGAAGGCAAATGCCCGGCGATTGTTCCGGCAGAGGAGTATCGCAGACAGGTGGAGGAAATCGCGGCATCGGCGGCTTTGGCGGATTGTCCGGACAATGTGGAACGGCTGTCGTTTGCCGTGTGTCTCTGGGCATTCGATAGGATCCGGGAGGCGGGCGGCGTCGGTATCTTCGCCCATCCGTATTGGCTCGCCGATATGTGGCAGATTCCGGAGGCGTTCACGCGGTACATGATGGAGAAGCATCCCTTTGACGCGTTTGAGGTGCTCGGCGGCGAAAATTATTATGAGCAGAACGGTTTCCAGACCGCGCTGTACTACGAGGAATACCGTGCCGGCCGGATCCATCCGATCGTCGGCTCTACGGACAGCCACGGCTCCACGGAGCACAACCGGAACCGCGACATCTGCTCGACAATCGTATTTGCCGCGGAAAACGAGCGGTGTGCCATTCTCGATGCGGTGAAAAACCGGTATTCCGTAGCCGTCGATACGATTTCCAAGGAGTACAGACTGGTCGGTGAATTCCGGCTCCAAAAATACGCCTCCTTCCTCATGGAAAACTACTTCCCGCTCCACGACAGAATCGCCGCCATGGACGGAGAACTGATGCGGGAATACATTCTCGGAGAAGCGGATGCCTCTGAGCTGTCTGTGATGAAGAATAAGGCGGAAGCACAGCGCAAAAAATACTTCTGCACAAAGTAATCCCGCAGAAGAGGTCGATTTTCGGTAGTTTTTCACCGGATACCGATTGACAAAAAGCAGCGGATATGCTATAATACTACTTGTACATGAGCAAAGGCGTTCATATTGCGCGGGTTTTCTCTCGTTTGTTGAGAATCCCCGCCGTATGAACGTCTTTTTGTTTTTTTCCACAGAGAGAGAAAGGATGCGACACGATATGAAATTAGAAGGTCAGATTCGCATTCCCTCCGGCTGTGCCATTTCCGCAGTGATCGCGCGTGACGGCAGCCGGATGAGCGGGGAATCCATCATAAGAAGTATGCTCCCGATGCACGATCGTTCCAATGGTTTGGGCGGCGGCTTTGCGGCATACGGCATTTACCCGGAATATAAGGATTTTTATGCACTGCACATTTTATATAACGACAAGCTCGTGCGGGAGGAATGTGAGGCTCTCCTGCGCGACCGGTTTGAAATCGTCTGGGCGGAGGATATTCCGATCCGCAAGATCCCGGAAATCACCGACATTCCCGTGATCCGGCGGTATTTCGTCGCACCGCTTGCATCCGTTCTCTCCCGTCTACAGCTGGATGAGAAGGAATATGTGGCGCGCACCGTCATGCACATCAACACAAGGATCGACGGCGCATACGTATTCTCCAGCGGGAAGAATATGGGAACGTTCAAAGCGGTCGGCTTCCCGGAGGATGTCGGCAGATTCTACCGTCTGGAGGAATATGAAGCGTATTCGTGGACGGCACACGGACGGTATCCGACCAATACGCCAGGCTGGTGGGGCGGCGCGCATCCGTTTGCACTGCTCGACTACACCATCGTCCACAACGGCGAGATCTCTTCCTACGATGCGAACCGCAGATTTATTGAAATGTTCGGCTACAAATGCACCCTGCAAACGGATACCGAGGTCATCACCTACATTGCGGACTACCTGCTTCGTCGCCAGGGTCTGACCCTTGAGGAGCTTGCCTCCGTGATCGCCTCGCCATTCTGGTCCACCATCGAACGGATGAAGACCTCTGCGGATCCGGAAATGCGTGCAAAGGCGGAGCGGCTGACCTATTTCCGCACAGTATTCTCCTCACTGCTCATCACCGGGCCGTTCTCCATCATCCTCGGCTTCTCGGGCGGATTGATGGCACTGAACGATCGTCTGAAGCTGCGGTCCATGGTGACGGCAGAGCATGGAGAACGGGTATATATCGCAAGTGAAGAAGCGGCGATCCGCGCGATGGATCCCGATGCAGGCAATTTCTATGCGCCGTCCGGTGGCGAGCCTGTGATCGTGAAAGTCAAGGAAGGAGTGGAATTGTAATGGCGGGACTGTATATTTCCCCTGAATTTGAAGTGATCCGGAATCCAAACCGGTGCATCGCCTGTCGCGTGTGTGAACGACAGTGCGCAAATGAGGTGCATTCCTTTGATCCGGATACCGGGGTGATGCGCTCTGATGAATCCAAATGCGTGGACTGTCAACGTTGTGTTTCGCTCTGTCCGACCCACGCACTGCATATTGTGAAAAACGAAAACAGCTTCCGGGAAAACGCGAACTGGAAAAGCGACACGATCAAGGAAATCTACAAGCAGGCAAACAGCGGCGCGGTGCTTCTCTCCTCGATGGGCAACCCGAATCCGCTGCCGGTCTACTGGGACAGGATTCTTCTGAACGCGTCGCAGGTGACAAATCCCTCCATTGACCCGCTGCGGGAGCCGATGGAGACAAAGGTATTCCTTGGGAAAAAGCCGTCTGCGGTATCGCGCAAGCCCGACGGTACGCTCGACACCACATTGCCGCCGCAGGTGGAATTATCCATGCCCGTGATGTTCTCCGCAATGAGCTACGGTTCGATCAGCTACAACGCACACGAAAGTCTCGCGCGTGCCGCTACAGAACTCGGGATCTGCTACAACACCGGTGAGGGCGGGCTCCATGAGGATTTCTATTGCTATGGCGACAACACCATCGTGCAGGTAGCCTCCGGTCGGTTCGGCGTACAGGAAAAGTATCTGAACGCCGGCGCGGCCATTGAGGTCAAAATGGGTCAGGGCGCAAAGCCCGGTATCGGCGGTCATCTGCCCGGTGTGAAGATCGTAGGCGATGTGTCCCGCACCAGAATGATCCCGGAAGGCTCTGATGCGATCTCTCCGGCACCGCACCACGACATCTACTCCATTGAGGACCTGCGCCAGCTCGTCTATTCTCTGAAGGAAGCAACGGAATACAAAAAGCCCGTGATCGTCAAGGTGGCGGCAGTCCACAACATTGCGGCGATCGCATCCGGTATTGCGCGCAGTGGGGCGGACATCATTGCCATCGACGGGTTCCGCGGCGGTACAGGCGCAGCACCGACCAGGATCCGCGACAATGTAGGCATTCCGATCGAGCTTGCACTTGCCGCAGTGGACAAACGGCTTCGCGATGAGGGGATCCGCAACAACGTATCCCTTGTGGTCGGCGGCAGTATCCGCTCGGCGGCAGATGTTGTCAAAGCGGTGGCTCTCGGTGCGGATGCCTGCTATATTGCGACCGCGGCACTCCTTGCGCTCGGCTGTCATCTCTGCCGCACATGCCAGACCGGCAAATGCAACTGGGGCATCGCGACGCAGCGTCCGGAGCTGGTCAAACGGCTCAATCCCGATATGGGCAGCGAACGGCTTGTCCATCTTCTGACCGCATGGCAGCATGAAATCAAGGAAATGCTCGGCGGCATGGGTATCAATTCCATCGAGGCACTGCGGGGCAATCGTCTGATGCTGCGCGGCGTCAATCTGACAGAAAAGGAGCTCGAGATCCTCGGCATCTCGCACGCGGGAGAATGAAACGGATATATGTAAAGGAAGAATGGTGTCTGGGCTGCCATCTCTGCGAATACAACTGCGCCTATGCCAACTCGGGGCTTTCCGATATGGTCAAGGCACTGAAGGACAAGCCGATCTATCCACGGATCCGGGTGGAGGGGAACGACAAAATCACGTATGCCGTATCCTGCCGCCACTGTGACGATCCGCTCTGTGTCAAAAGCTGTATTTCCGGCGCACTCGCCTTTCGGGACGGTGCGGTCACGATCGATCACGACAGATGCGTCGGCTGCCTGACCTGCATACTCGTCTGTCCCTACGGCGCGATCGTGCGGGGAGAGAATGGCGTGGTTGAAAAATGTGAGCTGTGTCTCAAAAACACCTCCGGTTCTCCGGCTTGTGCAGCTGGCTGTCCCAACCGGGCAATCGTATATGAGGAGGCGAAGACGGAATGAAACGCTATGTAATCGTCGGCAATGGTATAGCGGCAGCAGGAACCATTGAGGGGATCCGCTCCGTAGACCGGGAGGGGTCCATCACCGTGATCTCGGCAGAAAACCACCCTGTATACTGCCGGCCGCTTATCTCGTATTATCTGGAAGGCAAAA
Organism: uncultured Eubacteriales bacterium; assembly: GCA_900554225.1. Taxonomy (GTDB): domain Bacteria; phylum Bacillota; class Clostridia; order Oscillospirales; family CAG-272; genus UMGS1696. The sequence continues at coordinate 5,891 of USGH01000117.1, forward strand.
CCAAGCTGGAAAACATCGGGTATCGCAGCGCGGATTTCTACGACAAAAACGGCTGCGTGGTCTGCTACGGCAAAACGGCGACAAAGCTGGATCCGTCCATGCAGACCGTCACGCTCGACGACGGCACGACGATCCCCTACGACAGCATCTGCATCGCAACCGGTTCCTCCCCGTTTGTTCCCCCGATGAACGGACTGGATACGGTAGAAAAAAAGGTGCCGTTTCTCACCCTGGACGACGCGCTGACACTGGAAGCCTACTGTACGCCGGAAAGTCGGGTACTCATTGTGGGTGCCGGACTAATCGGGCTAAAATGTGCGGAGGGACTATGCGGCAGAGTCGGTTCGATTACGGTGTGCGACCTTGCCGACCGGGTGCTGTCGAGCATCTTTGACGCCGAGGCTGCATCCGTGATGGAATCCGTGCTGCGCGACCATGGGATCTCGTTCCTGCTCGGTGATTCCGTGACGCAGTTTGACAAAAATACAGCGGTGATGAAAAGCGGCACGGTCGTTCCGTTTGACGTTGTGGTGCTGGCAGTCGGTGTGCGTGCGAATACGGCACTGGTTCGGGATGCAGGCGGTACGGTCGGTCGTGGGATCACAGTGGATTGCCATATGCGCACTTCCCTGCCCGCCGTGTATGCCGCCGGTGACTGCGCGGAAACGGTCGATTTCTCCGACGGGAAGACAAAGGTCATGGCGATCTTACCGAACGCGTACATGGAAGGACACTGCGCGGGTATCCATATGGCAGGCGGTACACAGTCCTTTGCCAATGCGATCCCCATGAACGCCATCGGGTTCTTCGGCGTCCATTCGATGAGTGCCGGAAGCAGGGTCGATCCCACAGAGGACGGCTGCACGGTCTATACGGAAAAAACGGAGAGAACGATCAAAAAACTCTTTGTACGCGACGGACGGCTGGTCGGGTTCATGCTGGTGGGCGACGATGTACTCGACCGTGCCGGAATCTATACCAATCTGATCCGTTCCGGTACGCCGTTATGTGAAGTGGACTTCGAGCAACTGAAAATTTCGCCGAATTTGTTCTCTTTTGGTGCAAAATACCGTAGAAAAATCTTAGGAGGTATGGTATAATGTTTATTGATGCAGAAAAGCTCGATTATCGCTCTCTCAATGAGGCAATCCGCGCCGCAGGAGACACATGCCATATCACCGGATGTCTCGGTCAACGGTTCATTGCGGCAGGAATGAGCGGCAAAAAAATCGAGATCGACGGGATCCCCGGAAACGCGCTTGGTGCCTATCTCGGCGGCTGTGAAATCACCATACATGGCAATGCACAGGACGCAGTCGGTGACACCATGAACGATGGTACGATCGTGGTGTCCGGCAGTATCGGCGACGCGGCCGGATATGCCATGCGCGGCGGTGCGATCTATATCAAAGGCAATGCCGGGTATCGCGCCGGGATCCATATGAAGGAATATAAAGAAAAGAAACCTGTGATCGTCATCGGCGGTCGTGCCGGGAGCTTTCTTGGGGAATACCAGGCGGGCGGCGTGATCGTGGTATTGGGTCTGCACACGGATTCCCGCCCCATTGTGGGGAATTTTCCGGCAACCGGTATGCATGGCGGCAAAATGTTTCTGCGTTCCGACTGCAGGGATGTACGCTTTCCGGGGCAGGTGACGGCCCGCGCCGCGGGGGATGCCGACCGGGAAGAACTGAAGGCGTATGTATCTGAATACTGTC
>USGH01000118.1 GCA_900554225.1 uncultured Eubacteriales bacterium
TACGTTCGATGAAAACAAGGAATACGTCTGGGCATACAGCGGCGAGAAGAAGCTGCTCTCCGGCATCATGCAGGTGACGCAGACCGATACGCCGCAGGTGGTGTTCACATCGCAGCACGGCGAGGATCTGACCAATGCAAGCACGCTTGCGCAGCTTTTTGCGGAAAACGGCTTTACCGTCAAGGATGTGAACCTGACGCAGGAGAATCTGGACGACGACTGCCGGATCCTTGTGATCTACAATCCGATGTACGATTTCCTGGGCAGCGAAGCGGAGGATCCCTCCTTCAACGAGATCAAAAAGATCGATGATTTTCTGGACAGCTACGGCTGTCTGCTGGTATTCTGCGATCCGCAGTACGTGGACAACCTCACGAACCTCAATGAATTTCTGGAGGAATGGGGGATTTCCTATGTAGGACAGACGACGATCCGCGATAAGGATCACGCGATGTCCGTGGATGGGTACACCGTCGTGGCGGAATACCAGAAGGACAACCTCGGTTCGAGCATCTATTCCGAGCTGTCCGACATGGTTACCCCGCCTATGTCTGTTATCCGCAAGTCCATGCCGATCGATATTCTGTGGGAATCCGGCGGAGGACTGTCCGGTTCGCGTGATGTTTCCTCGGTTCTCAAGTCCTATCCGACTTCGGAATTGGTGGTGGACGGTCAGGTGACGGAGGTCGGCTCCTACAATCTGATGACCATTTCCCGCGAGACCCGTATTGTGGACAATGAATACTACTACTCCTACGTGATTGCATCCGGTTCGCCGTCGTACTCCGATCAGAAGTACGTTGTTTCCAACACCTACGCGAATAAGGACATTCTCAGTGCGGCAATGAAGGCGGTCGGCCGGGAGCGCGTGCTTGCCAGCATCGATTTCAAGCCGTTTGACAAAGACGACATCACCATCACCACCGATCAAGCGAACAAGTGGACGGCTGCCATGACCCTTGTGATCCCGGCTATCGCGGCACTGTGCGGCATCGTTGTGGTCGTAAGGAGAAAACATTCATGAAAGTGAAGCAGCAAAGAATTGTAGCGATCGTACTGGGCGCGGTCTTTGTGGTGCTGACGGTGCTGTACTTTACGGTGGTCAAGCCGATGCTGACGGAGACTCCCGAGGAGACGGAGCCGCTGGAAACCGTGGAGGGCGAAGCGGTCGGCACGAACAACCGATACCTCATCTTCCCGCAGGTGGAGCGTTCCAGCATCCAATCCGTAGAGGTACACAACGAGTTCGGCTCGTATACCTTCTATCGCGACGCATCGGACACGTTCCAGCTCAAGGGCTATGAGGGGATGCAGTACGATCAGGAGCTGTTTGCGTCCTTTGTCGTCTCCTCCGGGTATCCGCTTGCCATGATGAAGATCACGGACAACGCGACGCCGGAGCAGATGGCGGAATACGGTCTGGACGATCCGCAGGCGTACTGGATCCTGACGACAACGACCGGGGAAGTGTACCAGGTCAATGTCGGCGATATTCTCGTGACGGCGGGCGGCTATTACGTGGCACTGGACGGCAGAGAGACGGTCTACATCCTCTCGACGACTCTGGCGGACACGATCCTACAGCCGGTCGAGAAGATGATCACGCCGCTGCTTACCGCGGGTATGTCGCAGAACGACTATTTCAACGCGGAGAACTTCATGATCTGGCACGGCGAGGAGCTGTACCTCCGACTGACCAACGCAGACGAGAGCGAAAAGTCGAATCCGGACGCACTGGTGGAGGCGAAGATGACGTATCCGGCACCGTACAGCCCGAACACGAACCTGTACTATGAGGTGCTATACAACTTCATGGCGTTGACCGGCGAGGAAACGGTGAAGATCGGACCGAGCGACGCGGATCTGGAAGCCTACGGACTGGCAAATCCGGCATATACGATCAGCTATACGTTTGAGGACTACACCTTCTACATCTTTGTATCGAATGTGCAGGAGGACGGCACGTACTACGCGATCTCGAACCTGTACGGGTATCAGCTTGTCGCGAAGGTCAGCGCAGAGAAGCTTGGCTTCCTGGACTATTCGCTGTTCAAGTGGATCTCGGAGTACCCGTTCTACGCCTATATCACGAGTGTACAGTCGATGCACATCCTCTCCGGCGACGGCAGTGTGGAAGCGACGTTCAACCTGACGCACGGTACGAACAGCGAGGGCAATGCAACGCTTGAGGTGGATGCGGCGGCAGGGGATCAGACGGTTCACATCTCAAACGACGACGTGTACAATTTCCGGCAGTACTACAAGTCCCTGCTCGCCGTGGAATTGCAGGAGTACACACCGCTGACCGAGGAGGAAAAGGAAGCATTGACGAGCGATCCGTCGAAGCTGCTTCTGACCTTCTCCTATACGACTCTGGACGGTGAGGTCTCGGAGTACAGGTTCTACCAATACTCCACGCGCCGCGCATTTGTCACCCTGAACGGCAGCGGCGAATTCTACACCTACGTCGATATGCTCGAAAAGGTCATAAGCGACACGGAAAAGGTTCTCGTGGGTATGGACATCAATTCCTACGGGAAAAAGTAAGCGACAACAGAACCGATCCCCCATTTGTACGGAATCTGTACAGGTGGGGGATTGTTCCTTGGCATAGAAAAAGCACCTCACCTTATGTAGGATGGGGTGCTTTCGCGTTTTCACAGTGTCTTGTACAGATATATATCCCGCTTGTCCGCCTGACGGGTGCCGTCGTATACGCGCGTGTTCAGACCGCCGATTGCAAAGCCGCTTTTGAGATAGAACCGTGCCGCGGCGAGGTTGTTGTCCTGCACGATGGTGTATACGCCGATCAAGCCCTGCGTCCGCGCGATCTCCATGCCTGCGTCGATGAGCTGCTTGCCGATCCCCTGTCCGCGGTACGCGCCGTTTACCTTGAGATCGTATAGATACAGATACCGGAACATATCCCGCTGCCAGACCGCCAAGCCGACGCACGTGTCGCCGTCAAAGGCTCCGGTGTAGAAAAAATCTGCCGCGCCAAGCTCGTATTCCTCTTCCGGAAAGACCATCTCCGACCGTGCGGAGGGCGGAAATTCCTCCGTCGTATACGTCCAATGTGCGCCGTCGTACTGCGGGATCATGCGTCCGAACAGCGGAAACGGCTCGTTTTTCGGGAAAGTGTCTGTGGGGGTCATATTGCGTATGGTAATCATTGCCTTCTCCTCATGGATATACTTTTGTAAATTCCTCGCACACTACATCCATATCCGGCGTGAACGGCAAACCGGCATCCCGGAGACAAGCGGTGAAGAACGCCTCATGGACTGTCCGCCAGTATGCAAGACTCCGATCCCCCTCGCTCTCTTTATATGCGTGATCCGGGGATACCTTGTCAAACGGTACGATCGTTACCCGCGTATCGCATATGACGCATATGGCACGCTCTGCGCTGTCGAGAATCACGCTGTATTCCCCGACCTGCGGGATTTTCTCCCCTTCTATGGCATAGAGCGCGCGTGCGGAGGCTGTCGCGGTTTTGGACCCGTCTAAGGTGAGCTGTGCGAGCTTGTCCGGTGCGTCGCCAAATGCCCATGCTTCATAGGGTGTGTCCGACGCGATCCCGGCACGATGTATAAATGCTGCCCACATTTCCTCTGCTGTCATTCCACCATCACCTCATTTCAGCAGGACGCGGATGGTAAAGCGCATGGATGCCGCATCCTTTGTATCATCACGCACCATAGGTCCCTGTCCGTGGCACGTACCGCAGGCGGTCTGCGCATACCATGTGGTGCTATCGTAGTATACCACAACCGCCGCCTGTTGTCAATTCTTTCCGAAACTATATTCCGAACAAAAAATCCGAAAATTTGCTCGAACTACTTGACAAGGAACGGGTGTTTGTGCTATACTATAGACGTGAAGCAGGAACGCGCGTTCCGAATTTATGCCGTTCTTCAAGTCTGTGTTTTGTCCGTGAGGTGAATCCCATGTCCGCATCTCCCTTTCCGCGTACCATTCTACACTGCGATCTCAACAGCTATTTCGCGTCCGTTGAAACCATGCGCAATCCGTCGCTGCGTCAGGTCCCCATGGTGGTCGGCGGCGAAACGGAGGATCGGCACGGCATTGTCCTTGCGAAAAATGAGCTTGCGAAAAAGACAGGCATCACGACCGGCGAAACGATCTGGCAGGCAAAGGGAAAGTGTCCCGGATTGGTGGTCACACCGCCGCATTACGACGATTACGTGTTTTATTCGCGTGCGGTCCGGCAGATCTACAGCGACTATACCGATCAGATTGAAGCGATGGGCATCGACGAGTGCTGGCTCGATGTGACCGCAAGCCGGGAGCTCTTCGGGGACGGACGCGCGATTGCCGATATACTGCGGGAGAGAGTGCGCCGGGAGACCGGGCTGACCATCTCCGTCGGCGTGTCGTTCAACAAGGTGTTTGCCAAGCTCGGCTCCGATATGAAAAAACCGGACGCCGTGACGGAGATCCCTTACGACCGCTTTCGGGAGATCGTGTGGCAGCTTCCGGCGTATGAAATGCTCGGTGTCGGGATGAAAACGTACAAGAAAATCTACTATCGCGGCTGCAGGACGATCGGGGACATCGCGCGCATGAAGCCGGAGCTGCTTGCATCGTGGCTCGGCAAGCTCGGAAATGTGCTGTGGATCTATGCGAACGGGCTGGAGGATTCGCGTGTCCAGTGGCAGACGGAAGCGGATCCGGTCAAGTCGATCGGGCACGGTACCACCACGGTCGCAGATCTCGAAACGGAAACGGAGGTCGGCGATGTGGTGCGGGAGCTGTCCGTGGAGATCTGCGCCAAGCTGCGGTACCACCATCTGCGCGCGACGGGGGTATCGGTGCAGATCCGGGAGAACGATATGGTGGTCCGGGAGTATCAGGCAAGACTGCCGGGAGAGGCGGGCACGCAGATCACCGGAGAGCTTGCCCGTGCCGCCATCGATGTGTTCCGGCAAAAGCACGTCTGGCGGTGTCCGATCCGTTCGGTGACGGTGCGTGCCATTTCTCTTGTGTCGGATGCCACGCCGGTGCAGCTCGATCTACTCGGGACAGTGGAGAAAAGCGATCGTCAGCTCCGGCTGGAGGAGACCTTAGACGCCATTCGCGATCGATTCGGCACCCACGCCATCACGGACGGAACGTATCTGCGCGCGAAAAAGCTGGCAAGCCGGAGAATCGGATATGGTATGGAGAAAAGCGTTACAGGAATGGGAGTGTGAAAATATGTGCGGAAGATACCAGTCGTGGATTGAGGACGACGAGATTTTGCGGATCATCGAACGGGAAAAACGGGGCTATGCGGCGCGGTTCTGCCAGACCATGGAGGTGTATCCCGGGATGGAAGCCCCCGTGCTGTACGGCGGATCGATCTGTGTCCGGGCAAGGATCGCCACGTGGGGATACCGGATCTTTGCGAATAAGGAACGGAAGAAGACCGTGGATCTGTGCATCAACGCGCGGGCAGAAACGGTGCAGGGAAAGCCGACCTTCCGGGAAGATGCGATCTGCGGGCGGATCCTCGTGCCGTGTTCCGGGTATTACGAGTGGAAGGACGGCGCAAAATACCATATCGGTTCGGGGCTGCTTTTTCTTGCAGGACTTTGCCATGTGGAGGAGGGTGTGCATCGCTACGTGATCCTGACGACAAAGCCCACGCCGGAGATTGCAGAGATCCACGACCGGATGCCGCTTGTGATCGAACGGGAGGACGCGGAAAACTGGCTCTACAGCGATATGTACGCCCGTATGCGTCTGCAAAAGCCGAATTTGGGACGCTATACGGCGCGCCATGCGGGATAATGCAGGAGAGGTGGAAAACGTATGCGGATCCTGATCACGGCATTTTCCGGTACGATGGCGGACAAACTCCTGATGCATCTATGCGACAGACTTCCGCACGAGGATTTTGCGTTCCTGCGCCTGCCCACTGCGCGTGAGGAGAGTGTACATGGGTTGTGTCGGGCGATTGTGCGGGAGAAGGGACGGCTGCGGTATATCGTATCGCTTGCGCAAAAGGAGGAATGTGTCGGTCGGATCCATGTCGAGACGTGTGCCAGAGCGCGGGACGGATGGTTCCGGACGGATTTCCCGGTTGCCAAATGGATGCTCTGCGCCGCCGCGTGTGGTCTGCCCGCCTATCTCTCGCAAAACGCAGGAACCATGTACGCCAATCATCTCTATGCGGAGGGACTCCGGTTCCTGCGCGACGATCCGGCATACCGCTGTCAGATGCTGCTGTGCCATGTCCCGATGGCGGAGGATGGCACGGATCCCGCCGGATTCGCGGAAAAGCTGGCACAGGTGCTTACACGGTTTGCGGAAGATGCCGCGCACTGAAAAAGAGCACTGTGAAAATGATGCGCTTTTCTCTGTTCGACTGTCCTGATACCAAGAGATGCCGATCGGGATGCGTCTATTATGCTGAGATGCCACAGCTCCACGTATCACCACTGGCACATTGAGGCTACATATCTACAATATGGAGTACCAGCATTGCTGCCTTCTGTCGATACAAGAAGCGATCATAGCAATCCCAGCAAGCGGAGAAACGCGTCAAGGTATTGCAGTACCTGCTCCCGTTTCTCCGGTGGTGATACCTGCCTTAGAAGAGCAATCAGTGCGCGTTCTTGCTCCGTCAGCTCGCAGTTCTTCGTGGCGGATTCTTTTTTTGTTGTCGCTTCATGATCGAGGATCGCGTCCACCGTCGTGTCGAAGATGTCAGCAATCTTGATTAGTGTCTCTGGAGATGGCTCGCGCTTGCCGGTTTCGTACATCGTGATGGTGCTCTCGCTCAAATGCAACTTGTCCGCAAGCTGTTTCGCGGTCATGTTTCTTTCCTTGCGAAGCGCACGGATTCTTGGCATTTCGAACATTTATACCTCACCCCTTACTTATTATAAACGTCACTTCCTGTAAAGGCAATAGTGTTCGCCTTTGTTTAATGGCGGCGGTGAGTAGGATAACGATGGTCTTACGCATGATTTGTCCTCCGTATGATGTCAAAATTTGGCGCGCAGCTCCACCACGCGCCCGATGATCGATACTGGCAGCTCCCGCACCTGTCGGCGCGAGTAGAACATAGGCTCATAGGCTGGATTGAGGCTGATGAGCATGATCCCGTCTGGGGTCTTTTTTATTTTTTTGCATGTTGCCTCCTCGCCGTTTACGCGGACGATCGCGATGTCGCCGTTGTCCACCTCCGGCTGCATACGCACAATCACAACGTCGCCGGTGCGCATACGCGGCTCCATGCTTTCGCCCTTGATGCGCAGCGCGATGTAGTCCCCGTCCGCCGCCATGCTCTCCGGGATCTCCTCCCAGTCGTCCGGATCCTCGGAATCGTAATTGGATATGGCGTAGATCGGCACACCCGCCGCGGTGTCGCCGTACACCGGGATGCGCACTCCGCCGCGCTTGGGCTTGTCCGTTGCGTCGTCGTCCTTGCCGAGCAGATACTCCATCGACACGCCGAATATGTCGGCGAGCTTGGCGGCGGTGTCGATATTGGGGTACGTCTTGCCCGTCTCCCTTAATTAAAGATATTGTTGGGTAAAAAAGAAAGGTCAGTCGATTTTGCCGATGAAGCGGTAGTAGAT
>USGH01000119.1 GCA_900554225.1 uncultured Eubacteriales bacterium
GCCGGCATCGAAACGGATCTGGTCAGCCCGAAGCTGCTGCCGGACTATACGAAGCGGTAAGACGCGGGGGATATTGCGGCATTTTGCGGCATAAATCCATTTTACACAGCAATTTTTCGTCACATATACACACAAAGAACAGGAGATTGCCATGAATCAGCCTCCGGTATCGCGTGCCACCATGGGCAGATTGCCGCTGTATCTGCGGTATCTGCAAAGCATTCGAGATCATTCCGAAAACACCTCCGCTGCCGCTTTATCCCGTGCGCTTGGACTCGGTGAGGTACAGGTGCGCAAGGATCTCAGTGCGGTGAGTGGTGCCGGTCGTCCCAAAATCGGCTACAACACTGCGGAGCTTATCGATGCCATTGCAGCCTACCTTACGCGTACCGCTGCGGATGGAGGTGTGATCCTCATCGGTGCCGGCAAGCTCGGTCGCGCACTGCTTGATTACGGTGGGTTCAATGATTACGGTCTCGACATTGACGCGGCATTCGACATTGACGTGCCGGAGCTGGTCCACAGCCATTCCGGGAAACCCATTCTGCCTATGGCGGACTTAGACGAATACTGCGCACGCCATACGCCCGTGATCGGGATCATCACCGTTCCGGCAAACGCTGCGCAGAAGGTCTGTGACAGGCTGCTCGCGAATGGCATCCGTGCCATCTGGTGTTTTGCGCCCTGTACGCTTACTGTGCCGGAAAACATTCCCGTACAGTACGAAAATATGGCTCTCTCTCTTGCTTATCTGCGCAAGCTCATCTGATTCGCACCACCGCTATTCTGTGCATTTTGCTCACAATAGCGGTGGTTCTATCCATATTTCAGGATGCTCTATATCCATCGAAATTTTGTGTCATACGGGGTGGATGTATGTCGTGTTGGCGCAAAAACAACCCGAAAGTCTTTCCAAGTATCCCTTCATACTTTTCCTGACACACACCCCCGCATTCTTCCCTTTTGCGATGTGTGTTGCCGGGAGTCATTGCATTTTTTCATCCGAAAGGAGGCGACCATGCGCATTCTCCCCTTTGCATGGTAAAATTATGAAAGTCACCATTTGTATTGGCTCCTCCTGCCACCTTAAAGGTTCAAGACAGGTTGTGGAACAGCTTCAGCGGCTCATCACGGAACATGGATTGGCGGACAAAGTCTCTCTTGCCGGTTCGTTCTGTTTGGAACAGTGTCAGAAAGGCGTTTGCGTCACCGTGGACGGACAGTTTTTCTCCGTGTCCCCGGAAACCGTAAACGATTTCTTCGTGGAACAGATCCAGAACCCGCTCTCCGCACAATAGGCCAGCACTCCACTTTTTTGAGAAAGGAAACAGAACATGGATTGTCTGACACTCAAAAAATCCAACTGCAAAAACTGTTATAAATGTATCCGGCACTGTCCGGTAAAATCCATCCGCTTCTCCGGCAACCAGGCATACATCATCGGCACGGACTGCATCATGTGCGGTCAATGCTTTGTCGTATGTCCCCAGGACGCCAAGCAGATCGTAGACGAAACCGAAAAGGTCAAGGTGCTTCTTCAGTCGGGCGCACCGGTCTACGTCAGTCTTGCGCCGTCCTTCATTGCAAATTACAAAGGTGTAGGAATCGGTGCCATGCGCGAGGCTCTTCGCAAACTCGGCTTCGCAGATGTAGAGGAAACGGCGATCGGTGCGTCGATTGTCAAGACAGAATACGAACGGATGGTGCGCGACGAAAACCGCGATGTGATCATCACCTCCTGCTGCCATTCGATCAATCTGCTCATCCAGAAATACTATCCGTCCGCCCTTCCCTGCCTTGCCGATGTGCTGTCGCCGATGCAGGCGCACTGCAAGGATATCAAGAAACGGCATCCGGATGCGAAAACGGTCTTTATCGGTCCCTGCGTCTCCAAAAAGGACGAGGCTCAGCGGATCCCCGATCTTGTCGATGCTGTCCTGACCTTCGATGAGTTGACCGCTTGGCTGAAGGCGGAGAAAATCGAACTGACGGAGAATCTCGACAGCGAGGAACACAGCCGTGCCAGACTCTTTCCCACCACCGGCGGCATTCTCAAGACGATGGCACTGGACAACCCAAGCTTCACGTATCTCGCCATCGACGGTACGGAAAACTGCAAGGAAGCACTGGAGGACATCATCAGCGGCAAGACGCACCACTGCTTTATCGAAATGTCCGCGTGCATCGGCAGCTGTGTCGGCGGACCTGTGATGGAGAAATTCCACCGTTCCCCGGTACAGGATTTCATGGCAGTCTCCCGCTATGCCGGCAAAGCGGACTTCGAGATCGAACAGCCCGATATGCTCACGCTGCGCAAGACGTTCCCGGAGATCGACCGCGGTACGAAAATGCCAAGCGAGGAGGAGATCCGCGATGTACTGCGGCAGATGGGCAAAATGAAGCCGTCACAGGAGCTCAACTGTGGTTCCTGCGGCTACGATACCTGCCGGGAAAAGGCAATCGCTGTATGTCAGGGCAAGGCGGAAATATCCATGTGTCTGCCATACCTCAAAGACAAGGCGGAAAACTTCTCCGACACCATCTTCCGCAACACGCCAAACGGTCTGATCGTGTTGAACGAAAAGTTAGAGGTACAGCAGATCAACAAGGCGGCACAGAAAATTCTCAATCTCCGTTCTCCCGCGGACATTCTCGGTGATCAGGTCGTGCGCATCATGGAACCCGGCGACTTCATCGACGTACTGAACAGCGGCAAAAGTCTCCACAACAAGCGCACCTATCACGCGGAATATGAGAAATACGTAGACGAAACGATCGTATACGACCGGGAATACCGGCTTCTCGTGGGCATTCTCCGTGACGTGACCGAGGAGGAAACGCAGCGCGAAAAGAAAGAGGACATCAGCCGTCAGACCGTGGAGATCGCGGACCGTGTGGTGGACAAGCAAATGCGGATCGTGCAAGAGATCGCTTCTCTGCTTGGAGAAACGGCAGCGGAAACAAAGATCGCGCTGACCAAATTGAAGGAGTCCATCAGCGATGAATAATTTGTGTGCAGATATTGGCTGCAAAAGCTTCATTCTCGAAGGGAAACAGCTCTGCGGCGAGCACGTGGATATTGTGGAGCAGAACGAGCGGTCCACAGTGATCGTGCTGGCAGACGGACTGGGCAGCGGTGTAAAGGCAAGTATCCTCTCCACACTGACCTCGAAGATCATCTCGACCATGATGGCGGAGGGACTGTCCCTTGAGGAATGCGTATCCACCATCGCGGCGACTCTGCCGATCTGCTCGGTACGCGGTGTGGCGTATTCGACCTTTACGATCATCCACCTTCTCGACAATTCCACCGTGGAACTCATGCAGTACGACAATCCGCAGATCATCATGATCCGGAACTGTGAAAACTACGAGTATCCGCGCAATGAGCTGCACATCGACGGCAAGAGCATCTACCATTCGACGATCAAATTGCAGGAAAACGACATCTTAATCGCAATGAGCGACGGTTGTTCACACGCCGGAATCGGTATCTCCTACAATTTCGGTTGGAAACGGGAGGATATTGCCGACTACATGACAACGTTTGCCCATGTCGGGTACAACGCCAAAACGCTGGCAACCATGCTCATCGACGAATGTGACCGGCTGTACGAGCACAAGCCCGGCGACGATGCGACCGCCTGTGTGGTACGGATCCGCCGTCGTGAACCGGTCAATCTTCTCTTTGGACCGCCACGCTACCGGGACGATTGTGACCGCATGATGTCGCTCTTCTTCTCCAAGGAGGGCAAGCACGTGATCTGCGGCGGCACCACCTCGTCCATTGCGGCGAAGTACCTGCGCAAACCGCTCAATGTCAGCTTGAACTTTGAAGAAAGCGACATTCCGCCGACTGCTGAGCTGGAGGGCGTCGATCTCGTGACGGAGGGCGTCATCACCGTGAACCGCGTGATCGAATACGCCAAGGATGCGCTGGACAAGAACGAGAAGTACGAATACTGGAGCACCCACCGCGATGGCGCAAGTCTCATCTGCCGAATTCTCTTTGAGGAAGCGACGGACATCAACTTCTTTGTCGGCAGAGCGGTCAACCCGGCCCACCAGAACCCCGATCTGCCGATCAACTTCAACATCAAGATGAACCTTGTTGAGGAATTGTCCGCTTGTCTGAAGCAGATGGGCAAGCGAATCAAGGTAAGCTACTTCTGATAACGGGAAGAACAAATCTCCCGTTCCATTTTGATAGAATCCCCTTATTGTACGCTTGAAAACCTTTTGTTTTTTCAAGTGTCTGCTCTAAGGGGATTTTCTTTTTATAGATTCTATTGTTTCGGAGCACGGCTGTCCTCTCTGTTTTGTGATTCTTTTCCGTTTTTCTGTTGTTTTTGATGCTAAGGTATGCTATACTATAGAAAATTCCGTCACAGAAGAAAGGCAAATCATCATGAAAATTCACTTTTTGGGCACCGGTGCCGCCGATTGGGATCCGTCTCTGGCTACCGCAGATCACAATTTCCGCAGGCTGTCGAGCATTCTCGTGGACGATTGTTTACTGGTCGATCCGGGACCGTGTCTGCCGGAGTTTGTACGCACCTTTGCTTGCCCGACATTGTTCACCGCTCCGGGACTGGACGCGATCGTCAACACGCATCGGCACAGCGACCATTACTGCGACGCGACCGTGGATTGGCTCGGGCGGGAGAAATTCGTTGAAACGCCTGCATGGAGCCATATCGAGACGGCACACCACAAGATCGACGCATACCCGGCGCATCATGGCACGGTGAAAAACGCGGTCCATCTGGTGATCGAGAATAAGAGGGACGGCAAACGGTTCTTCTACGGCTGCGACGGTTCCTTTCTGTATTACGAAACGGCGCACGCACTGCTCGGGCAGCACTTCGATCTCATGATCTTCGACGGCACGATCGGCGACATTCCGGGCGAATATCGCATCTTTGAGCACAACAATCTGCCAATGGTCCGGGAGCTGCAAGCGGCATTTGCGCAAAACTGCCCCCGCTTCATGATCTCCCACCTTGCCCGCACGCTTCATCCAAGCCACGATGAGGAGGCTCCTGCCCTTGCAAAGGAAGGGATCGAGGTTGCCTACGACAATTTGGTCGTACAGCTGTGAGCCTGCCGCAATGACGCAAAAATCCTGCCGTGTACCGCATTGGTGTGGTATACGACAGGATTTGTTATTGCACCTGCACATAGTCAAGTGCGCCGTTTGTGATGTAGCTTTCGAGAAACTGCGCCGATCCGGTATATTTTTGTAAGATGGCATCGGTGCGAAGATCCTCCAGTGACGGTACCAACGCGTGATCGGTGTGGGTATGTCCGACAAAGAAATATGCCGTTTGGCGTTCGGTACCCGATTGCAGCAGCTGGATCAGATCGTTCACCCAGAGATTCCGTGTGCGTAGTAGGATGGTATTTCGATAGCGATACCGTTCGTCAAGCAGTACGGCACAGGCAGTATGCGGCGGTGTATGCCAGAGACTCCACGTCATGTACACCGCCCGATCTGCACATTGGCGCATGGGAGCGGTTCGCAGCGTCCGGCGCATGGTTTCGGCAAGGAGTGCGTCGTTCGTGATGCTCTCTCCTTCTTCCGGTTGCGCCATACATGGCATTGATTCTGCCTGCAAATACCGCAGAAAATCCACGCGTGATCTTTCGTCAGCTGCTTTTGCCATCTCGTTTTTCCTGACACATAGCGGCATCCTTCCGGAACAGCTCAGACAACGTGACCGCACTTTTCTCGATCTGCCGTTTTTCCGCAGCGGTAAAGCCGGACAGTGCGCGCATGACCTCGTGCATCAGCTCGCCGATCATAACCTCCAGATGCTCCAGTCCCTTTTGTGTAATAGAAATATAGACCTGCCGTCTGTTTTCCTTGTTGTGAATGCGCTCGACGTATTCCTTCTCTTCCAGATCGTTCACAAGCTTGGACAGCTGCTGCTTGGTGATCCCCATTTCGTCGGCGAATTTGGACATGGTGATGGGCTGATTCTGGTAGTTCCGCAGGACGTACAGCATAGAAAAGCCATGGGAATTGCTGCGGTATTCGTTTGTTTCGATCGTATGGCGGCGGGTCAGCGCGTAATAGTCCACCATGAAGTTGAGAAATTCCTTCGCCAATACGATGTCATCTGCGTTGTGCATGGTTTTGAACCCTTTCACCGGGAGCTTTCCGGTACAAATCTGATACGCTCCTGTGGTGGGAAATCGTAGTCCGACTTCCGTATCTGTATTGCCTCAATGGTACAGCTTTCAGGGACACGCTGTAAAAAACCAACCACCGTCAGCGTTTTCCTGTTCTTCCGGGACGTACACTATTATTATAACACACAAGCAACAGAAAGTCAATAAACAAAAGGAAAAGATTCATATATATGAACCTTTTCCCTCTGGCAATTTTCTTTAGAACACGATGGTCTTCCCTGTTTTCGCGGATTCGTACACAGCATTGACGATGCGCACACTCTTCATCGCTTCGGTCGGCAGGATCGCAGGATCCCTGTCCTCCAGCACGGCGCAGATCATATCCTCCACCATATACCGATGACCGACCAGAATTTCCGGATGTGCGTTCACGATCGGCGGATTGCCGTTTCCGTACTTTTCCAGCATAAACGCTTCTTCCTCTTCGGTATCGAACGCATCAATGCCCATCTTCTCGGCGAAAGCCTCATCAAACTCCTTCATCTTCCAGGTTTTCAGTTTATCCTGATCCGCTTCGATGGAACCGTTTGTGCCATAGATCTGGATGTCCGTGGAAATGCCGGGGTACGCGCAGGTCGTGCTGACAAAGGTTGCAGCCGCGCCGCTTTTGAACGTAATGAGGGACGCGGTCATGTCCTCGGTATCGATCACATGGTTGTAGATGCCGATGTGTGCGGTCACGCTTGCCACGTCTCCCATGAGCCACTGCATGAGATCCACGGTATGCACCGCCTGATTCATGAGCGAACCGCCGCCATCCACCTCCCATGTGCCGTGCCAGCCCTCGTAATATTCCTGTGTCCGGTACCACTTGACTGCGAATGTGCCGAGAAACACCTTACCGATATGACCGCTTTCCACCGCTGCCTTGATCGGGAACATATCGAGATTGAATCGATTCTGGTGGATCACGCCCGCCTTTTTTCCTGTGCGCAGCCGCGCCTCCTCAATTTTCTGCGCTGCCTCTACGGTGATGTCGATCGGCTTCTCGACCAGCACATGCTTCCCTGCCTCCATCGCGCGAACCGCGTATTCCGCATGGAGAGAGGACGGCAGGCAGATCGAGATGATATCGATATCGGGATCCGCGATCAGGTCGTTGAAGTCGGTATACATCTTCAAGCCTGGGCATTTTTCCGCGATTTTCTCCATTTTTTCGGGAATCAGGTCGCATACCGCCACGAGATCCGCATTGGCAGATGCAATTGCCGCGTCGCAGTGTCCCTTACCGACACCCAATCCACACACGGCATAACGAATTTTCCGATCCATATCTAAACTACCTCACTATTTCGTTCTATTTCGGTATAGCTCCATTCTGCTATATACATTATACTGTTTTTTCTAAAAATTGCAAGAGGATTTACAAAGTTTTTGCCATCGATTTCGTATATC
>USGH01000120.1 GCA_900554225.1 uncultured Eubacteriales bacterium
GTATTTGTCCAGCGCCCCCGCGCGCGTCAGTCCCATTTTGTTGTAGATGTGGTAGTCGGAGCAGGAGACCAGCACCCCCGTCTCGCGGATCCCCAGCGACTTGACCAGCGCGAAATCCTTCGACGACGCGCGGATCCACGTGGTGATCTCCGGAAAGCGATAGCCGAGGCTCATGCAGGACTCCAGCGCGGCGCGGTCCTTCTCCGAATAGACGAAAAACTCCGACTGGCGGATCAGTCCGTTTTCCCCGCCCAGCCTGTGGAGCATCTTGTAGAGATCCGTGATCTGCTGCACCGTAAAAGGCTTGGTCGCCTGCTGTCCGTCGCGGAACGTCGTGTCCGTGATCCAGACCTCGGCGGGCATCTGCATCGGCACCACGCGGTGGTTGAACGACACCTTCGGCACGGACTGGTAGTCAAAGAGGTCGCGGTAGAGATTCGGCGTGGAGCGTTCCTGGAGCGAGTACTGATAGGCGGACTGCTCGATCAGGTTGGTCTGCGGCGAATAGGCGATACGGATGGCGTGTTCCTGCTTGATTTGCATAAAATTTCACGAACCTTTCGGGAATAAATACACGGTATATTTTCGTTATGCCCCTATTATAGCACACGCTTTGCAATGTGTCAATACCAATTATGCAAAATTCCGCAGATTTTCTCCGAAATCCACCGCAAAAATGAATCGCCGTCGTTTTTCTGCATCAAATCAACCCGTGTCCGGACAAACCCGCGGCGTGGATAAAGATACACATGAGCGAGGGACGTGGTGCGGGGGAAACAGACGCTCGTCGGATTGGCTTTCTATGTACATCTCAATATTTTCACCAATGATTATCCATATCTCGTAGAGCCATTGCGCGTCTCGATCCATTATGACTATACTTCTGTTGTGGCAAGATCATCATCCATCAGCTTGCGGTTAACAGCTTCAACGAAATCATAATAGTCTCCTCCCTCAAAGCCATTCCGTTCTATCTGTGAATCTTTCGTTAACTATTGCAACTTGCTATTGCAATTTACACGTTTTTTTACGAAACATCTGCAAAAAAAAGCCCCCACGTCCCCCTCGTCCTCCACCCGAACGACCGCACCTACTCCAAATAGACGGCGGATCACTGCGTGAGCCGCTCGCGAACGATCTTCTCATGTACTGGACGGAGCAATATTGGTGAGCAGATGGACTTGCACAAACTATATCCATCCCCCTTTTCATAAAAGTTTTGCGGAGCTTTTTCAAAAGCGACCGTTCCCCTCGTTCCCCTCGTCCCCCTCGTTCCCCGCATCCCCCCGGAATACAAAAGGCCCAGTTCCGCAGACCGGGCCATTTTGGGTGGGGTTGGGTTAGTGTTTTTTGGAGAGGGCGAAGCCTGCTGCCGATACGATGGCTGCCAGTGCGGCAAGTACGCCTGCGTCAAAGGTAGCGGGTGCGGTGGTGGCGGTATCGGGGGTGGCGGAGGTATCGACGGAGGCGGCGGGGGCTTCCGGGGCTTCCTCGAACACGATGTCGGAGATGGAGCCGGACTTTTCGTTGGTGAACTGCACGTACACGGTATGCACGCCCGCCGGGATGGTCATGGGAACGCGGACCCAGCCTGCGTTGGCGATTTCCCAGCCGCCCGTGAAGCCGATCTCAGCGGTAGCGATGGGTGCGGAGGAGGGATCGTCGAGCATGAACGAGAGGGTGGTCACGGACCCGTCATTGTGGCCGTAGCCGAAGAGGAGATCCATCGCCTGCGCGCCGTTTGCACCGAAATCCACGTCGTTGTACGCGACAATGTCGTTCTTGGAGGAGTAGCCGCAGCCGTAGCCGTCCACGATCTGGATCGGGTTGCCGGAGCCGCCCTGGTCCTGCGTGGTGTCGTCGTCAATCAGCTCCGCCTTGTCGATGGAGAGGGAGATGT
Source organism: uncultured Eubacteriales bacterium (assembly GCA_900554225.1). GTDB lineage: Bacteria > Bacillota > Clostridia > Oscillospirales > CAG-272 > UMGS1696. The sequence goes on from USGH01000120.1 coordinate 1,901, forward strand.
ACCCGGTGGGGGCGGCTTCCTTGAACGCGACCTGCGTAAAGGAGCCGGATTTTTCGTTGGTGAACTGGATGTACACGGAGTGGATGCCCGCCGGGATCGCGCAGGCCGCCTCGAACCACTGCGCCTGATCCGCCGTCCAGCCGCCCGTGAAGCCGATCTCAAACTTGGCGATCGCCGCGGAATCGGGGTCGTCCAGCTTGATGTCAAGGGTGGTCTTGGAGTCGTCGTCGTGACCGTAGCTGAAGAGAATCTGGATGGAGGACGCGCCGAAATCACCGAAATCGATGTCATGGAACGCGACAATGTCGTTCTTGGAGGAGTAGCCGCAGCCATAGCCGTCCACAATCTGAATCGGGTTGCCGGAGCCGCCCTGGTCCTGCGTGGTGTCGTCGTCGATCAGCTCGGCGTCTTCAATCATGCACTTGATGTAGCCGTTGCCGTCTGCCGCCCCGCTTGCCACAATTGCGAGAGAGGCGATCATGAGTGCGCAGAGAAGAACAGAAAACAGTTTTTTCATAAAATTGTACTCCTTGTTGTCGCGGACAGCCTGCGGACCCGCCCGCTCTGTGTACTCTACCGCAATTCGCGATGTAGGTTACAAACACTATACCACACTATTACCGAAATGTCAATAGATTTTGTATATTTTATTGAAACAGGGGAACGAGGGGAACGGTCGCTTTTGAAAAAGCTCCGCAAAACTTTTATGAAAGGGGTTGATGGATATAGTTTGTGCAAGTCCGTTTGCGCACCAATTTGGTGCTGTCCAATACATGAGAAGATCGTTCGCGAGCGGCTCCCGATGGGATCCGCCTTCTACGGGGAGCGATTGCGTCCATTCGTGTATTGTTGAGGGGAGTATGCCTTCTACGAGGAGAGATTGCGGGATATAGGTTTATTGGGTAATGGTAGGATACCTCGTTGGGGGATGGAAAAAAGTGTTATTTTGTGATGAGAAATTTTTTCTCATGGACGTCCACCCAACAAAAATTGAATCGCCCCCCCTCGTTCCCCGCATCCTCCATCCAAACGACCGCACCTACATCAAATAGACGGCGGATCCGTCCCCGGAGCCGCCCCAGAACGATCTCCTGCGGACTTGGACGGCACCAAATTGGTGCGCAATCGGACTTGCACAAACTATATCCATCATATCCCCCTCATAAAAGTTTTGCGGAGCTTTTTCAAAAGCGACCGTTCCCCGCGTCCCACGCCCCCCCAAAAGTCAGTCGTACTTGTCGAAAATGAGACGGATTCTCCCGCGGCGGGTTTCCGATACGCTGTCGGTCAGGCGAAATTTGCCGACGGTACGGATGGAGAGGATGTCGCCGGGGACGAGCTGGATGTCCGATTCGAGCGCGGGCAGATAGTTGCGCTCCACCATACCGCTGCGCAGCAGCTCTACCGCGTCCTCGCGGGATACGGCGGCAAGGGTACGGACAATGGCGTCGATGCGGGGAGAAGTGACCACGACCGGAACCGATCTGTAGCGGCGCGTGAGACACAGCGTGGGATCCGGCACCCTCTCCGTCACCTGTACGCTGTCCCTGCCGATTTTCGTGAGATTGCCCACGATGTACGGCGCGATCCTTTTCTGTAGGAACACCACGGCGCGCGGCACCTCTGCTTCCGGCAGCACGATGTCGCCCATGACCTCCCGCTCAATGCCGAGCGACAACAACGCCCCCATGAAATCCCGGTGCGTCAGGGTCGCGTAGCCGCTGCCGACGATCTCCACCGCCGCAATCGGGAGCTGTTCCATGAGATCCGGCTCCGCCTCCGTGAGCAGCGCGGCAAAATATGCCTCCCGTGCCTCGTCAAAGGCTCCCGCAAAGCCCGCACGCACCGCCGGCGGCTCCTTGGTCAAAAACCAGTCCGGCAGAAAGACCGCCGCCGCCCGTTCCGCCCCGCGATAGCCGCCGTACCAGAACAGCGACGACGCATAGCCCTGCCGCACCATCGCGTCGTGTACGAGGATCCGTTCCCGCGGGGTGAGAAAATCCGTCCACGCCGGTGCGTATTCCGCCGTTTCGGCTGCCTCCAGGGCGCGGCTGATGCGGATTTCGTCCGCCTTCTGCATTTCCATCGTTCGCGCCCCCGGTCACAGGAACAGCCGCGCTACGGATATCACGCAGAAGCTCAGGAAAAACGCGATGTCCAGCGGCAGATCCTGGAATAAGCCAAGCCGATTGAGCAGCACGCGCATCGGGTATACCACAGGCTCCGTCACGGCATACAAAAACCGCAGGAACACGCTGTCCTCGTCAATGGGGAACCAGCTGAGCACCGCGCGCAGCAGCATCAAAAGCTCCAATGCGCCGAGCAGCACAGACGCCGTCATGCGCAGGATATAGAAAATAATCTTCAAGGGCAGCCTCCACGCCGCAGCTCCATCCCGTTTTTCCGTGCAAAAGCGCACCATACGGCAGCCTTTATGCGCCAAAACGACCGGAAATCAGCGTTTTCCTTCACAAATATCGTGTACCGACAGGGAGCTATACCACCGCGGCATAGCTCCCTTACATCATGTGTCTGCAATTATTGATTCGCCAAAACGGTATAGAAAAAGGACCCAATGGTTTCTAATTTTTTCCACTGGAATAAAATGGTATATATATCCCCGGCAATTGTGCTCAGTTAAAATCTGCCAGCTCGTCCTTTTCCGGCTCCTGTGCTTTTTCCGGCTCCTCCTTGCGGCGGGCGGATTTCAGGCGCGCGTCGTCTACATTCACATTCGAGGGGGTGATGACATACGCGTTCGTCGCGATCTTCTTGATGGAGCCGTCGATGGAGTACGCCACACCGGATAAGAAATCGATCAGGCGGCGGGAGGTCTCCTTGTTCGTGCTTTCGAGGTTGAGAACGACCGTGCACTTGTTCAGCAAGTGGTCGGCAATCTGGGATACGCTGTCAAAGGTCTGGGGACGGACGACCTGCATCTGGATGTTGTTGCCGGACAGACCGATCCCGCCGGCAGTGCTCTGCATCGGCTGACCCATCGGCGCGCCCATGTTCTGCTGACCCATACCGCCGCCCATCTGACCGTTCGCAATCTGCATATCGCTGTCGTCTTCCGCGCCGTCGTCGTAGCCGTCAAAGCCCTTGTAGTAATCTTCGTCGTACGCTTCGTCGTATGCCTCGTTGGTTCCGGTCACCTTTTTGATTCGATCCATAAGTCCCATTTTCTGCCTCCGTGTGTATTGAAACAGCCGCGTTTGCAGCCATTCTGTCTCTTTTTATCCTATAATTTCTTATATTTGGGTCTGTCGTTTCCCGAAAAGCGCGCTGCCGACCCGCACCAGATTCGCGCCCTCCTCGATGGCAATCTCGAACGTATCGCTCATTCCCATCGATAAAACGGGGTCCTTTATATTATGCCTTATTTTTGTAAAAAAGTCAATAAAAATTCGATAAGATTCTTGAAATTTCTCCCGGACATCCGCCGGATCCGCGTAAATCGGGGCGACCACCATCATTCCGCACAGCGCCACGCCCGGAATCGCGCCGATCTCTTCGAAAAACGCGTGTGCGTCCGCCGGAGAGACCCCGGATTTTGACGCCTCGCAGCCGGAATTGACCTGCCCGAGGATGCGCGTGGTGATTCCTGCCGCCACCGACTGCCTGCCGATCTCCTGTGCCAGATGGACCGAATCGACGGAGTGGATCAGCGCGGCACGACCGATCAGCGTTCTGACCTTGTTCGTCTGCAAATGCCCGATAAAGTCATACGCGCCGCCCGCCGCATGGACCGCATCGTATTTTGCCGCAAATTCCTGCGCGCGGTTTTCCCCGGCGACCCGGAGTCCGCAGTCCGTCATGAGGTACGCAATGTCCTCCGCCTCCATCGTTTTCGAGGCGCCGAGCAGGGTCACGGGCGTATCGACACCGGTTTTCGCATATCGTCTCCGGCGCGCCGCCTCAATGCGTGCGGTAACGCTTTGGTAATTCTGATATAGCTGTTGTTTTCTTTCGTCCGTCATATCCCATTCTCCTCATCCCGCGCCCTGAACCACCTTGCCGACGTACAGACCGCGTCCTTCCGCGATCACCACGTCGTTCATGCGGATCCAGCCGTAGGGGCACTCGTCCGCCGTTTCCGCAGCGGGATCCGTCGTGTCTGCCGCAGCGGGATCCTCCCCGGTCACGATGTAGTAGCCGTCGCCCTCATAGACGATGTGGACGCGCCGGAAATCGACCGTTACCTCATCGAGGATGTACACGCCCTCCCAGCCGTCCAGAATGCGCAGCGCGGACTGCGGGATCTCGAAGCCACGGTATTCCGCGGTGTGGATCTGCACGGGCTGCATCCGGGTATAGTCAAAGCCGGACGGGATCTGCATGGAGCGAAAGACGACCACGGCGTTTGTGCCGGGCAGCTCCGGGATCACGCAGTACAGCTCCATCGTCAGCGTCTTATTGCCGTTGTAGGGGAAGGTCACGTCATAGCTTCCGCCGTCCTCCATCTGCGCCGCCTCCTTTTTGGAGACCGGGCAGGCAAGGTACCAGCGGAAATCCGTCGCCAGCTTTCCGACGCAGACCGTCGAACGGGCGGTCGTATCGGAATCCGCCGCCGTTTTCGCCATGAAATCCTCATAGGAGAGGTTCTCGACCCCCTGTGCCGTGAAGATCGACTCGTAGCCGTCCACGTCCGCGTAGTAGTATCCGGAAAGCGGCGCGTACACGCTTTCGAGGCAGGAGCCCAGCTGCGCGGTCAGATTCTGCTTTTCCGCACGGAGGGAGGCTTCCTGTGCCGCATAATCCGCGCCCTTGACGAGATCCCGCCGCTTGATGTTCACAAGGAGCGTGGAGCGCATCGTCACCGCGTCGCCGAGATTCCGGTTTTCCGCAAGGGAGCGGATCGATTCGATGTTCTGAAAGATCGTCGATTCCAGACCGGACGTATTGACGAGGGACATTTTCTCGTCCCTGCTTTGTTCAACGAGGGCGAGCTGCTGGTCGATCTCGGAAATGCGCGCGGTCACATCGGGCAGGTTGTTCACGTAAATATCCGCTGCCTTATCGTAGAGCGCGAGCCGTGTGCCGTCCGTCACCGATGGTGTGACACTGCCGGAGGCGGCGGAGGTGGCATAGAGCAGGGTTTCGTCGCGCAGGATGTACCCGTCGGCATGGACGAGCTGGGTGGCGTCCTTATACGTTGCGTCCACAAGGGTAAGGGAGGTCGCTTTGCCGCCTGCCATGTGGTAGCCGATATAGATGACCAGTCCCACGGTCAGCACACCGGAGAAAAAGAACGTCAGCGTGCGCCGCAGATACTGTTTATCAAAATAGGCGGAGATCTTCATAGTACGCCTTTCCTACCTCCCGCTCCCCGCCGCAAAACCGACAAATTGCCGGGGCATGGATACTTACCATATATTATATCACACCCCGACCGTCTACGCGCGGCTTTGCGAAAATGTTTACAATATTTTTGCGGGATTTCTGCTTGCCTGCGGCGCGGTTTTGCTTATGTCGTTGATTTTGGCTTTCTCCTGGCTTTCTCAATGAGGAATATCGTATCGCTATTTTTTATAAGGTAACTGCGTTATTCTTGGGATTTTATTCTGGCTTCACCAGGGGAGAATACCACATCGCACTTGTAGATTTTATTGTTGCCTTGCGGCGCACCAAAGGACGAGGAAGAAGGACTCTGCGGAGCCCTCCTT
>USGH01000121.1 GCA_900554225.1 uncultured Eubacteriales bacterium
CTTCAAGCATACGGGGCTTTTCCCGGAGCAGGCGGCAAACTGGGACTGGACGGATGGTCTGATCCGTCACGCGGTGGCTGCCGGTCGTGAGATCCGGGTGCTGAACCTGTTCGCGTATACGGGCGGTGCTACGGTGGCGGCGTCGGCGGCGGGTGCGTCGGTGTGCCACGTGGACGCGTCGCGCGGGATGGTGCAGGCGGCAAAGGACAATATGGCTCTGTCGGGCCGCGGAGACGCACCGTGCCGCTATATCGTGGACGACTGCCGCAAATTTGTCGAGCGCGAGATCCGCCGGGGCAGCCGCTACGACGGGATCATCATGGATCCGCCGTCCTATGGGCGCGGGCCGAACGGCGAGGTCTGGAAGCTCGAGGACTGCGCCGGGGAGCTCATCGCGCTGACCACCCGCGTCCTGTCCGACAATCCGCTCTTTTTCCTCATCAATTCCTACACGACCGGGCTGTCCCCCTCCACGATGGAATACCTCCTCTGCACCGCCCTCCCCCGGGAACGGCGCGGCTCCGTCCTCTCCGGAGAGCTGGGGCTTCCCGTTTCCTCCACCGGTCTCACGCTCCCCTGCGGCGGCTCCGTTCGCATGTGCTGGGACGCTTGATGGTGTTGCGAGGGGAACGAGGGGAGACGGGGGAACGAGGGGAACGGTCGCTTTTGAAAAAGCTCCGCAAAACTTTTATACGGGGGTGGATATGGGTGGAGTTTGTGCAAGTCCATGTGCTTCCCAATATTGCTCCGTCCAGTACATGAGAAGATCGTTCGCGAGCGGCTGACGGGGTCATCCGCCGTCTATTTGATGTAGGTGCGGGCATTCTGGTGGAGAACGATGGAAAACGATCCGCCTTCTACGGGGAGAGAGTGCTTGATATCGTTTACTCTATGTAGTGGTGGAATAGCGACGTACTATCCGGGTGGCGGAGTGCGGACGAAACCATGAAAAATCCTCGGGAACATCCGAGAAACAATAAACAGCGGATCGGACCAGGTCCGAGAATCCAAAAAAACCAGGAGCCGGACTCCGTCCGGAAGAAATTGTATGGCAATCTTATCGGTAAAAAATCTTTCCTATACATACCCGGGCGACGACATCACCCCGCCGGTGCCTGCGCTGCGGAACGTGAGCTTTTCCATTGAGGAGGGCTCGTTTACGGCGGTGCTGGGGCATAACGGCAGCGGAAAAAGCACGCTTGCGAAGCTTCTTTCCATGATCTACACGCCGGAGTCGGGGCAGATCGTGTTATGCGGACGCGACATGACCGCGCCGGATGTGACGGAGGCGGACATTCTGGCGGCGCGGCGGGAGATCGGGATGGTCTTTCAGAATCCGGACAACCAGATCGTGGCGACGGTGGTGGAGGAGGACGTGGCGTTCGGCTGCGAAAATCTCGGTCTGCCCCCCGCGGAGATCCGGAAGCGTGTGGACGATGCGCTGGCGGCGGTCGGGATGACGGCATACGCGAGACACGCGCCGCACAAGCTATCTGGCGGTCAGAAGCAGCGGGTAGCGATTGCGGGAACGATCGCCATGCGCCGCAGGATCATCATTTTTGACGAAAGCACGGCGATGCTCGATCCGATGGGACGGCGGGAGGTCATGGATGTGATCCTGCGTCTGAATCGGGAAGAGGGGATCACGGTTCTGATGATCACGCACTACATGAACGAGGCGGCGATGGCGGATCGGATCCTTGTACTGGATCACGGCGGGGTGCTGTGCGACGGTACACCGCAGGCGGTATTCGGCGATCCGGAAAGGCTGTGGGCGGCGGGGCTGGACGTACCGCAGACGACGGAGCTGCTCTATCGGTTCCGTGGGCTGGGATACGATGTGCCGATTGCGGTATTTGACGCGGACGAATGCGCGGATGTGATTGCCGCGGCGATTGCGAAAAAATCGAAAAAGGCGAAGGAGGTGCGGTGATGGCGGACGTATCGTTTGAAAATGTATCCTTTATATACAACAAGGGCACATCCTACGAGGTAAAGGCGTTGGACGATGTGAGTCTGACGTTTCCGGATCGCTGCATTACGGGGCTGATCGGGCACACGGGCAGCGGCAAGAGCACGATGATGCAGCTGATCAACGGTCTGAAGAAGCCGACGGCGGGGAATGTGAAGATCGGCGGTGTGGACATCTGGGCGGAGCCGAAGAAGATCCGGGACGTGCGGTTCCGTGCGGGGCTTGTGATGCAGTATCCGGAGTATCAGCTATTTGCGGAGACCGTGGAGGAGGACATAGCGTTCGGACCGCGGAACATGGGGCTTACGGGCGACGCGCTGGCGGAGCGGATCGACTATGCGGTGCAATTTGCGAATGTGGATCCTATGCTGCTGAAAAAATCGCCGTTTGATCTCTCGGGCGGGCAGAAGCGGCGTGTTGCGCTGGCGGGTGTGATTGCGATGCGTCCGGAGATACTGATTCTGGACGAGCCTGCCGCGGGTCTGGATCCTGGCGGGCGGCGCGAGATTCTGGGCGGTGTGAAGCGGTATGCGCGGGAGAGCGGGACGAATGTGATCATTGTGAGCCACAGCATGGAGGACATGGCGATGTACTGCGACGAGCTGGTGGTGATGACCTCCGGGCGTGTATTCCTCCACGACAAGCTCGGGCCGGTATTCTCCCGCGCCGCCGATCTGATCGCCGTTGGTCTCGACGTACCCCAGATCACCCGCGTTGCCTTTGCCCTCCGCGAGCGCGGCATCGACATTGGCTCCGACGTCTACACGGTCGAATGGGCAGTGGAGCGGTTGGCTGAGCTGCTTTAAGGCGGGGGGACGAGGGGAACGGGGGAGACGGGGAAACGGTCGCTTTTGGAAAAGCTCCGCAAAACTTTTATACTGGGTATGGATATGGGTGGAGTTTGTGCAAGTCCATGTGCGCACCAATTTGGTTCCGTCCAGTACATGAGAAGATCGTTCGCGAGCGGCTGGGCGGAGCCATCCGCCTTCTACGGGGAGAGATTGCGGGATTTCGTTTACTATGTAGTGGTAGAATACCGCTGGGGGGGAGTATGGCTTGCGAAATTCCGTGATCCGCTGGCTATTGGATGTAGGTGCGGGCATTCGGGTGGAGAACGATGGATGTGATCCGCACTCTACGGGGAGCGACTGCTGGATATAGTTTACTATGGAGTGGTAGGATACCACTTAAAATGTTCTTTTCCCTTTGGCTCTACTGAAAAAATCTGAAAAAATACAGGAACAGATATGCACAACGACATTGCGTTTGGGCAGTACTGTGAGGGAAATTCGGTATTACACCGGATGGATCCGCGGATGAAGCTGCTGCTTGCTATACTATATATTGTAGTGATTTTTCTCGCGAAATCCGCGTCGGCGTTTCTTTTGCTGACGGCGTTTTCGCTGTGTCTGATCGCGGTATCGGGCATCTCGCCCAAAATGGTGCTTGCGAGTATGAAGCCGGTTCTCTTTATCATCATTTTTACCGCGGTGATCAACATTTTCTGGATGGCGGGGGATCATCTCCTGTTCACGCTCGGTCCGATCAAGGTTTATTTGGAGGGCGTTGTGAATGCGGTACTGGTGGTGCTGCGGATCCTGCTCCTGCTCATCTGCACGAGTATGTTCCTCACCTACACGACCACGCCGATCGCCCTGACGGATGGACTGGAGCAGGCTCTGTCTCCGCTCAAAAAGCTGCACGTGCCGGTTCATGAGTTTTCCATGATGATGACCATCGCGCTCCGGTTTATCCCGACCCTGATCGAGGAGACGGAGAAGATCATGGACGCACAAAAGGCACGCGGCGCGGATTTCGGCTCCGGCAATCTCTTCCAGCGGGCAAAGGCACTCATCCCGGTTCTGGTCCCCCTGTTCGTCTCCGCGTTCCGCCGTGCCGATGAGCTGGCGACCGCGATGGAATGCCGCTGCTATACCGGCGGAGAGGGCAGAACCAGAATGCACGTCCTCCACTACGGAGCCGTCGATTTCATCATGTGCGCCATCGTTGTGGCAGTAGGCGCAGCCGTACTCCTGCTCAACCATTTCCTCCCCCTCTACATGATCTGAAAGGGAAACGGACAACAATCGTTCTCCAACCGAATGACCGCAACTACATCCAATAGCCAGCGGATCACGGAATTTTGCAAGCCATACTCCCCCAAAGCGGTATCCTACCACTACCCAATACCCTATATCAAGCAATCTCTCCCCGTAGAAGGCGGATCACAACGTGAGCCGCTCGCGAACGATCTTCTCATGTACTGGACGGAACCAAATTGGTGCGCAATCGGACTTGCACAAACTCCACCCATTCCCATCCCCCATATAAAAGTTTTGCGGAGCTTTTTCAAAAGCGACCGTTCCCCCCGTCTCCCTCGTCTCCCCAAAAACAATACGGATTATAATCATGAAACTATTATTAAGAATCGCATACGACGGCAGATATTACTGCGGGTTTCAGGCGCAGAAGAACGGCGGATCGGTGCAGGAGCGGCTGACGGAGTGCCTGTCCGGATTTTTCGGAACGCCGTGCCACGTCACCGGATGCTCCCGTACCGACGCAGGCGTCCACGCGAGAGGGTTCTGCTGTACGGTCCACCCGGTGGAGCCGGTGAGCCCGGATACGGATTGGTGGCATATCCCGCCAGGAAGACTGCACCACGCCGTCAATCGACTGCTCATGCCCCATATGGCGGTAAACGGCGTATGCCTCGTGCCGGACGCGTTCCATCCAAGGTACGACGTGCAGTCGAAAACCTACGCCTACCGTATGGCGGACGCACCCGCCGACGATCCGTTTGCCGACCCGTTTACGTGGCACGTGCGCAAGACCGTTCTGCCGGAGGGTCTGGCACGTATGCACAGGGCGGCGGGAATGCTCGTCGGGACATACGACTTTTCTTCGTATATGGCGTCCGGCAGTAAGATCACCGACCCCACGCGTACCATTGCGGCAGCATCCGTCACGCGTACACCGGAGGGACTGATCACGTTTCGGGTCACGGCGGACGGCTTTCTCTACAATATGGTGCGGATCCTCGCAGGTACCCTGTACGAGATCGGCATCGGACAGCGCGGCGCGGATCTGGCATCCGTCACCGCGGCACACGACAGACACGCGGCAGGCATCACGGCTCCCCCCGGCGGACTCACCCTGGAGGAGGTGCGCTATCCAGACAAATGGGGCGTGCGGTGGCTGTGCGAATGAAAATTTCACAATGAAAGGTGGTGTTTCCCATGGCGCGGGAGCAGTCTGTGCGGGTTTCCGATACGTTCGTGCCGCAGAAGAACCGCTATTATCTCCGTGTGTCCCGACGGTGGCGCATGGTCGGGTGGATTTTCGCCGTCGCGCTCGGGATGTTCCTCATCGTGACCCTGTCCGTGTTCGGAAAGTACATCACCTACGATAACCTCACCTACCTGGCGCGCGATTTTGACCTCAGCGTGCGTACCACGGACGACGTGCATACCACCGTCACCTATCCCAGACAGGAAACCCTGGCGTTCGCACCGTTCAAAACCGGAATGGCGGTCGTGGGGGCGGATGTGCTGCGGCTGTACGACGGCGCGGGCATCTCCCTCATTGAGGATAAGCTCGGCTATACGACCCCGGCGGTCTGCGCGTCCGAGAAGTACGTCCTGTGCTACGACCTCGGCGCGAAGCAGTATTCCATCTATAACGCACTGACCCGCATCGTCCGGAGAGACACCGATTTCCGGATCCTCTGCGCCGATATGAGCGCCAGCGGGGCTTATCTCCTCGTCCCCCGGTCGAATGAAACGCGGTACGTGGTGGAATATTATAACGAAGCCCTGTCCAGAACGATGTCCGTGTATAAGGATCACTACGTCCTGGACGCGGCAATCCGGGACGACGGCGCACGGTTCGTGATCTGCTCGGCGATCCCCTCCGGCACCGATCTGTCCTGCGAGATCTCGCTCTGTCAGGCGGGCTCCGCGGAACCGGTGCGCACCTCGACCTATCCGGGTGCCATGCCGCTGATGGTGGATTTTGCCCCGGACGGCTCGTTTACCGTGGTCTGCGATACGATGGTGCTGACCTGCGGCGCGGACGGTGAGGAGATCGCGCGGTACCCCATTTCCGGTATGACCCTCGTCACGGCGCACCAGAAGAACGGGATCACGGCGATCGCGGCGGCGGAAAACGCGCTGGGCAGCGAGAACCGGATCGTCGTACTGGACGCGGCGGGGACGATTTTGCTCGACACCCTCTGCCGCCAGCGCGTGACGGATATTACGGTGTGCGGCGTAGAAACGTACTGCGCGGTGCTGACCCCGAACGCGATGCTGACCTTTGACGGCGCGGGGGTACTCGATACGATCCCCGTGGACGACGACGATGTGCTGTCGCTGGAATACGCGGGAACCAGGGTGCTTATCTGTGCAAAGGATCGGTACTATATCCCGCAGAAGGAGCCGCAGGCGGAGGAATGAGCATGGCGCGGACGGAGAGAACCTGTTTGCATGGCGCGTCTTTTTATGGAAGGAGTGTGTTATGTCCTTATTTTTAGACGGACTGATCCTTTTCTGCATCGCTTTTTGCGTGATCACGGGGGTCAAAAACGGATTTGTGCGCTCGGTGATGGGGATCTGCAAGGGCGCGGTGTCGCTGATCGTGGCATACGCATATACGCCGCTCATTGCCGACCGGATCCGGGACAGCTACCTCATCGGACGGATCGCCGACGGGATCGCGGAGACGCTGAAATCGCTGGCGGTCAACGTGGAGGATCGGTTTGCAGGCGGCAGCGTCACGTACGACCTGTCGAAGATCGCATCGGAGCTGCCGGAAGCGTACACGTCGATCCTCACGCGGTACCACATCGACATCCCGTCGTTCACGGCGGAGATCGCCCCGGTCACAAGCGCGGATGAGGGGATGATCACCTCGGTGGCGGAGCAGATTGCCGCACCGTGCGCGACCGCTCTTGCCACCGCCATCAGCTTTGCCGGACTGTTCCTCGCCGCCTTCGTGGGTCTGTCCCTCGTGACGTGGATCCTCGACGCGCTGTTTCATCTGCCGCTCCTCTCCGCCGCGAACCGCTTTTTCGGCTTTCTGTTCGGCGCGCTTGAAGCGGTCCTGCTCGCCTACGTCATCAGCATGGCGGGAGCAGCCGTGGTAGACGCGATGGGATCGATCTCCCCCGGCCTCTTCGGACCCAATGTGGTGGCGAACACGGTATTGTGCCGGTTTTTCGTGACGCACAACCTCTTCGACGGTCTTGCGGCACTGCTGTCGTTATAAGCGGGACTTGTCCCGCGCCCTGATATGTTCGACTTGCAGTCTGCGTATTGAGCGCGGCAGGTACGAGGATGCCGTGGCATCCGGTACCGCGCCGCGCGGCTCTGGTTGTACTTGCGATACGGCTATTTACGACTTGCAGTAGGCGGATTTCCTTCGATTTTTTATAAGGAATCTACGTTATTCCTTTGACCTTCTTTCTGGTTTCATCAGGGGAGAATACCACATCGAATGTGTAGATTTCATTGTTGCCTTGCGGCGCACCAAAGGACGAGGAAGAAGGACTCTGCGGAGCCCTCCTTCCCCATCCT
>USGH01000122.1 GCA_900554225.1 uncultured Eubacteriales bacterium
CGGCAGAACCCAGCTCACAAGGAAGCTGACGATCGGCGAGGTCTCCTCTACGATCTCTCCGGAAAATACCGCGCCATGCTCGTGCAGACGGTCGATCAGTCCGGGATCGTTCAATACGCCGGTTTTGTAGACGGTGTCCTCGGCTTTGTTGGTGAAGAGGATCTGGTTGTCCTCCACCTCGACCTTGCCGATGTCACCGTTTTCGGTCATGGTCATAAAGGTGCCGTAATCGACCTCCTGGATCTGCCGCGACATGAGCTTCGGCATCGCAATCAGGTTGAACAGCAGCATGATGACAAGGACGATGGTATAATAAAACAGCAGGGGCTTTCGCGGTTTCTTTACTTCATTCATACATATTTTTACGCAGGGAAGCCTTCCCCACGCATGGAACCTCCTCTATCAAAATCAACACCTGGTAGGGATATTTCTCGGTTTCCATGGTTCGGCACAATGCTCCGAACGGCATCAGTATACCAGAGAAACCTAAACTGAAACGAAACTTTCTTTCTGAAAACGAGAAAAAGCGCGAAAAAATCACGCCTTTCTCTCATTGTCACCAGCCGAATTCGTCGTAATGCGGTTCGATCACGGTCTTATTGTAGTCATTGCCGCCGGGGAAATTCGCACTCTTCAAAATACCCGGCGTTTTGCCATGCTTGAGCATCGTTTCCACCGCCACGGTCGTCATGCTCCAGAGCAGAATGTCACAGGCGATCCCGCTGGCAGCCGCGTAATGTGCCTCGATTCCGGGGACCTCCATCATTGCCTCCGCCGCCGGCGCGCAGTTGTCCATTGCAATATCGACCATTTCATAAAGCCGCTTACCCGATGGATGAACCGGATCCACGGTTGTGGTGTATTCCATGGAGGTGAACGCGATGACCTTGATGCCCATCTTCTTTGCCTCATATGCCAGATCCACCGCCGATACAGTGCGACCGGACACAGAGGAGACCATCAGCACATCGCCCGGACGCATATTGGACATTTTCAGCGCGTATGCTGCCATGCCCCACAGGCTCTGGTCGATGTCGGAACGGTCGCGGTTTCTGCCCTGCCGCTCCACATTCATACCCCACGAGAAATGCTTATAGAAAATCGGGCCGCCGCCACGGTAGATCACGTCGTTTTCGATGGAGTGGCAGATTCCGGAGAGATAGATATTGCCGCCGTTTTCTACGGATTCCGCAATCATCTCGCCTGCCTTGATGATGTTGTCTCGCTGGGTGGTGCGCACCTTTTCGATGAGCTTGTCCAAGGTTTCGTAATATTGATCAAGAAGCATATTTCCTCCTCCGGCAGCGGCCTTTTCCGGGATCCGCCGCCATATGTAGATTTCGGATGTCAGTGACCCATATAAAAGATGTGGTCTTTATATTTCGCGAGCATCTCTTTGTTGTGCTCGTCGCCGCCCGGGATATTCGCCGACAGAAAGACAGGGGGGGTGATACCGCGTTCACAGAGGATCTCCACCGTGCGCGCCACCACCGCATTGAGCATTGCCGCTCCGATGGCGGTAGAGGTGGGGGCGACCTTTTCCGGTACGCCTTCCACAGAGATGGACGCATCGCCCACACAGCCGCAGTTGTCCAGCACAATGTCCGCCGTATCCATCAGCAGCTTGCCCGACGGATGGCGCGAGGGAATTTCTTTCCCTGCCGCAACGGAGGTGAGTGCGATCACATGCGCCCCTTTTTCCCGGCAGCGAAGCGCAAAATCCACCGTCACGGTATTTCTGCCCGATACGGAGTGGATGATCACCACGTCGCCTTCCCCAATGGGCTGATGATCCACGATCACCCGTCCGTATTCCGGCAGCCGTTCCATCTGACTGGTCATGGTTGCCGGATCGATGTCGAGACACAGTCCCGGCGCGCGAACCGGATTGATCGTCATCATGCCACCCGTCCGGTAGTACAATTCCAATGCAAGAAGACCGGCATGGCTGCATCCGAACGTGAAGATGTTGTGTCCGTTCTCCGTTGCATCCGCAAGCATGGCAGCGGACGATTCCAGATTTTCGTTCTGTGTCTCCCGTACCGTCGCCAGTACCTTTGCAAAATTGTCAAAATACGCGTCAATCGCACTCATATTTTTGATTCCTTTCGTCAAGACATTCCTCTGTACAGTTTTTTTGCAGTATCGCCCGCGCCTCTTCCCGGCTATACCCGTGGGACAGTGCTTTTTCCATCATGCCGGCGATCACATGCTCGAACCACGGCCGATTCACGGTGAGCTGCGGATAGACCGTATGCAAGGTATTCTCAAATGCGCGTTTCATCATCGGGTGACTTTTCCACGCGCCGCCGCACAGGGTGACTGCATCGTGCTCCCACACCGGATCACGGTTCAGAAGGGCGATCATCTGTCGGGCAAGCACATCCCCGGCAGAGCGGAAAATTTCCAGTGCAACTGCGTCTCCGGCATAAGCCGCCTCCGTAATCAGCGGAACCAGGGACGCTGCCATGGCATATGGCGTTCCTGAGTCGTGGAATGCCCACACGACATCGAAAATGCGGTCGTTTTCACTGTATTTTTTGAGAATTACGTCCGTCAGACTGGTTTTCTCTCCCCATCCGTTGACATCCCGACCAACGGCGCGTATCGCCTGCAATCCCATCCACGCACCGCTGCCCTGATCGCCAAGAATCGGTCCGAGTCCGCCGACAAATCCTCTTTTACCCGCATGAATATTAAACATATCCGAACCGGTTCCGGACAATGCCAGAAGTCCCGTGCGATAGCCGGCTCCTGCAAGCAGTCCCGCATACGCTTCTTCCAGCATATACAGGTGCCGAAACCGCACACGCGCACGCAGACATTCCCGCAAAATCTGCTCGTCTCCCACAAAGACGGCATAAATATCGCCGATCTCTGTTGTTCCGTCCGGCAGCAGCGCGTCAAGGCATCCCGTCACATTGGCTGCCGCCGCTTCCCTGCCGTTTTGCGTATGGTTGACGCCGCTTGCCCGTGCTCTGCGCACAACACGGAACTGTTCGTCAAACAGAATCGCGTTCAGCTTGGTACCGCCGCCGTCCAGTGTAATATCCAGCATCCGCTCACTCCTTTTTCCATGGATTTTTCACGCTTGCATTATAGCATATCCGCCCTCCAATTGCAATGGCGGATTGCGAAAAAAACGGTGAATTTCCGGTGAATGGTTCCGGAGTACAAAAAAAAGAACGGAATACCACACATTTTGCACTTGCGGCAGACCGTTCTTTCGATTATTCAGAGATAGCGGGACAGGTGCGGGAAGCTCCCTCTTTTGCGGTATACGGCATCGACACATACGCCGGAGAGAAGTCCGGACAGCACGCCGAGACCCATTCCCGCAATCACATCCGTCGGATAGTGGGCAAGGAGATAGCATCTGGACAATGCCAGTGCACAAACATAGAGCCACAGCCACGCATATTTCGGATTCTTCGTTACCCATAACGCCGCTGTGACACCTGCCGCCGCTGCCATCACATGACCGGACGGAAACGAAAAGCCGTGTTCCGGCAAGGCACCGACAGCGTTCCAAAACTGCGCGTATTCCTCTGTCGCAAGCATGGGACGCAGCCGCCGGATCCAGTTTTTGAGGATAAAGTTTCCCATCACCGTGCCAAAGCCCATCGCCCCCCAGATACAGAATCCCGTTCTGCGATATGGATACGCCGGACTCGCATCACGCTGCTTTCGATGCAGCACGTACCACAGCCCCCAGAGAAAGACCGTGATCCCCTTTTCGCCGAAATAGCTGATACCCGTCATGACCGGAGTCAGCACGTCCCCTATCCCCGCGGTAACGGCAAGGGAATGGAGAAAGGTCAGCACCGCATGGTCAAACCCGGCGAAATCCTCCTCCAGCCAGGCGGCAAAGGGTGTCATTACAGGTGATACTTCGCGATCTTTTCTTTCAGGAATTCCACAGCCATGCCGATGTCCGCTTCCGGAGAATCGCCGACCTCACGTTCGATGGTCAGGAATCCATTGTAGCCGGTCGCTGCGAGTGCGGGCAGATATACGTCGAAGTTGACATCGCCCTTACCCAGCGGGAGCTCGATGTACTCTTCGCCCATAGCGAGAAGTGCCGCATGTTCCTTTGCTTCTTCGCTGATGGAAAGCTCGGTTTCCAGTCTCTTCTTCAGCATGATGCCGTCCTTGGCATGGGTATGTACAACGTACTTGCCGAGGTACTTGAGAGCCTCTTCCGGACGGTCGTCTACGCACATTACGAGGTTGGCAGGGTCAAAGTTGACGCGCACACCGCCGGCACCCAGAGAATCGAGGAACTCACCCAGCACCTTGCCGCGTTCCGGACCGGTCTCCACAGCGAATGCAGCGTCTACGGAATCCGCATATTCGGCAAGCTCACGGCACGCCTTGCGCATGATCTCCTTTGTTTCGTTCTCCTCCTCCGGTACGGTACCGATATGCGTGGTGACGACGTTGCACTCAAGCTTCTTTGCAAGATCGAGAACGCGCTTGGACTTCTCCACGTAGATCTTATTTTCCTCCGGGTTCATGAAGCCGTGACCGAAGTCACCGCAGAGCGCGGAGAACACGAGACCGTGGGACTTTACAAAATCGAGAGCCTCGCGGATCTTTTCTTCGGTCAGGTTTTCGGGAGCCAGCTCACCATAGGTTGCGTATGCCTGAATACCCTGTGCGCCGAGAGCAGCTGCCTTTTCCACGCCGCCGCGGAAGCCCTGCCGGAAAGATTCTACCATTACGCCGATTTTCATTTTGGGATTTCCTCCTTAGTATAAAAAGAAATGTCGTTTGTCTCGTCCTGTACCGCATTTATTGCAGCTTCTGGAGCCGCACATCCATGCCCTGGAACAGAAGAGGCTTACATTCTCCGAACAGACGGCTGGCAATCCGATCGGTGTACCGGCTGCGCAGCTCTGTCTGGGTCAGATTCGTGTTTAAAATGGTGGATTTCGCGTGATTGATGCGCGTGTTCAGAATGTTGTAGAGACACGAGAGCGTGAACTGATTCGTGACCTCCGTACCAAGATCGTCGATGATGAGCAGATCACAGGTGAGTATCCGTTCGACGGTTCTGCCCCGCTCGTGCTGTATGCCGGAACCGGAGCCAAACCGTTCCTCTTCAAACACGGCAAGAATATCCTGTGTCGTGTCGTAGATCACATCATAGCCGCGCTCGATCACCACCTTGGCGACCGATGTGGACAGATGGGTCTTACCGAGTCCGGTCGGTCCGGTCAGGAGAAAGCTCTCGCCGCTCTTGCCGTCAAACCGGCTCGCGAAGGTGCGCAATCTGGCTACATTCTGCTCCATTCTTATTTTATCATGATTTTTGTAAAAATCAAGGGTAAACGTCTCAAAACTCTGATTTTTTGCGAGAAACACCAGTCCCGCGCTCTCCATCCCGGCGTTGACCAGCTCCCGGCGCATACACGCACACATATCGATGCCGACGTAACCGGTATCCGCACACTTTTCACAGGTGTAGTGGATATCCATGTAATCCGTCGGAAATCCGTTTGCCGCAAGGAGCAGTGCCTGTTGTCTGCGCAGCTTCTCATTGTCCGCACGGATCGCCGCAAGCTTCTCCTCCGTCAGCGTATGGCTCATGGCTTCTCCCATGATACGCGCGCCGGTCTGGGACAATGCCTCCCGGATGGCGCGCAGCTCGGGAATCTTTCGGATCGCCTCTGCCGCACACCGTTCGCTTTTTGTGATGTTGTCATTGCGCCGTTTTGCAAGGATCGCGCGTACCTTCTGTACGTTTTCGCTGTATACTGCCATAGTTGCTCCTTTGTTTAGGAAAGCACGGATTCAAGATTGTTTTTTGCGCGAATGCACAATGGATCCAGCGCAAGCCTCGGGAGAATTTTCTCGCGCCGTGGTTCACGCAGCCGACCTCAGGTTTCGTAGGAACGGCGGATCGCTGCCTCAAAGAAATCGTTCGTGTCAAAGCTGGTGCCGTCCGAGACCTGTCCCTCGCGCGCCTTTTTGTACGCATCCAGTGCCTCGTCGATCTCCGCAAGCGTTTTCAGTCCTGCCTCATGCCAGTTCACAAGCACCTTATTCGCGTATGCGATGGCGGGTTTTCCGGTATTCGTTACCGTGATCTCGTAGGCGCGCTCAATGATGTCCCGGTCGTAGTGCATTTTGAAGATCCAGTTGTCGAGCATCTCTTTTTCCTTGGGGATCAGTGCCCGCGTCTGGATGCCGAACAGCTTGCGGACAAATGTGTCCATGGTCTGCCGGATCTCGCGCGCTTTCAATCGCTCTTCCAGATCCTGATAGGATGTAATTCCCTCGTCCGCCAGCTCGATCGCAGTCGTTTCCACATACCGGACGGAGGTTTTGCCGAGCTTTTTGGCGTGCGCGAACAAAAGCATGATGTATTCCGGGGCGAGTCCCAGATAGTCGTGCAGTCCTAAGATGATCTCGACGGCAGACGGGCTGAAGATCTCGCCGCTGATGTTCTGACAGCAGTCCACGAGATCGCGCACATCTACGTGGTTCTCCATGTATTTCGCCATGTCCTCCGAGGAATAATGGGGCAGCTCCCGTCGTGCGCGGATGGTCTGGTGTGCCGCTTCCGCACCGCTTTCTGTACCGACTGTCTTTTTGGCATGCCGGGAGGCCTTTTCTGGATTGGCACGTACGATCACCAGGCTGTCCTCCGGCTCGGATCCCGCTTTTTCTCCCGCCTGCGCTGTCTCCTGCTGGTTTGCAGACGTATCCTTAGCCTCCGCTGCATCCGTACCGCCCGCGATGGTCAGCACACCGCATCTCTGCCACATGGTCAGCGCATCCAGAAAGGTCTTCTCCGTCAGATTGAGGGCTGCGGCACGGTCTGTCGGATCCACCTCGGAATCCGCGAGAACGGACAGCAGCACGGCAAGCTCCTCCCGGGTCGCTGTGGACAATCTGGAGGAGACGGTCTGCGGTACTACAAACACCGCGCTGCCATATACGGGGATGATTTTCATAAGTATATCCCCCGCTTATTCTTCCAGATTGGCATACGCATTCAGAGTCGTATCCGCATGGATGCCGAGCCGATGGAGATGGTAGCCGCACACCGCGATCATGGCACCGTTGTCCCCGCAGAGAGAAAGCGGCGGTACGGTAAAGGATACGCCATGCTTCCCGCACACATTTCCGACCGCACGGCGCAGATGGGAGTTTGCCGCCACGCCGCCCGCCATCACAACGGAACGATACGCGCCGGTCCGCAGTGCCATATCGAGCTTTTTCGCAATCCCCTCGGTCACGGCTGTGGTGAACGCGGCGGCAATCTCGGCACGGATCTCGTCCGGCAGCACCGCATCGTCTCCTTCGTCCGGGAACATACGCTGCTTGGTCGTATGAATGTGGTTGATCACCGCGGTTTTGAGTCCGCTGAAGGAAAAATCAAGCGTATCATCCGGAGTTGCGGGAGACGGGAAACGGAGTGCTCCCTTCGTATGCGGATCGTAGGCGGCAAAGCCCTCTGTGGCAAGACGGTCCATGG
>USGH01000123.1 GCA_900554225.1 uncultured Eubacteriales bacterium
GTACAGCCAAACGCCCGCAGCAATTCCGCCGTGTGCCGTGCCACCGCGCCAAATCCGACCAGTCCCACGCGCTGACCAAGCAGTCCTTCGTTGTACCAGCCCGGTGCCGCCCATCCCGCCGTGCGCAACTCCGCGGTGTATCGTGGAATATCCCGCAGCATCGTCAGACTATACGCGATCACACTTTCCGCCACGGATCGTGCGTACAGATCATTGCCGCTGTAGACGACAATACCGCGATCGAATGCCGCACGGTCCACCAGACCTGCCACAGATCCCCCGGTATGCGCGATCACAGACAGCTCCGGCGCGTGGGAAAAAAGTGCTTCATCGAGCCTCGGACACCCCCATCCGGTCACGACAAGCTCTGCCCCCGACTTGGACAGCACCTCGGAAAGCTCCTCCGTCGTCCATTGGCGCGACAGGGGATTCCACACGATCTCCTCCGTTTCCGCAATCGGCAAAAACACAGCAGGATCCGGGATAAAGCTGTCCCGGATCGCTCCGACAGGCCTCGCAACAACCATGCGCATCCGTACATTCCTCCTTCACACGATCCAGTCGCGCATCTCGGACAGCTTGTGTGCTTCTCCGGTCAACGCTTCATAAAAGGTTCTGTCGTCCATCCGGTGTACCCGTTCGATCAGACGAATGTTCATCTCTTTCGCACGTTCCCGGAGCGACTGGGCTGCCGATTCCGAACGGTTTTCCTCAAAATAGGTGGTGGAGACAAGGATTCGGTGTGCGTATTTCTGCCCGAACCGTCCGGCTACCGTGCTGAGCTTGTATAGCTCGTCCGTCTTGATGTCTCCGTTTTTGCAGGAAATGAAGTAGGGAATGACGCCTTGCATGAGCAGCACATCGATTTCGTTGCGCGAGGTGTTCCGTGCGTCGTTCCAGCGGATCACCACCCCGGGACAGCCATCCGTAAACGGTGTCGGATACGCGCCATGCCGATAGTGGAACGCCGTCATGTACGTTTTGTATTCGAGCAGCGTTCCCGCCTTCGTCAGACAGTCGCGCATATACGGATTCCGGAATGTACAGGTTTTATGCTTTCCATCGTCCGCAATCATCATGGAGCCGGTTTGGGTCAGCGCATGCAGAAATCCATCATCAAGCCAACTGCTGCCGGGGGAGTCTTCCTCCAGACGAAACGCGGATTTTTCCTCATCGATCGACCGGAGCGCGTTGGAGAGTCTGCTGATCTGTGTGTTCCAAGCGGCGCAGTCCCGACGGCAGATTTCCCACAGGCGGTTGATGTCTCCATACACGCTGTCCCGGAACGGATATCCGGCAGAAGCGTTTTCGGATACCATATCCTCCTCCAGATTACCGCCGTGGAGCAGCAGATTCTCTGCGACCGTCATGTAGATCTTGTCCGTTCCGTCGTAGGGCTCCCGCACGATCTCGCCGGATGCGTGCGCCGGGATTTTGTACAGCACACCGCGCCGGGTCTCGCATTGGATACGGAATAGACGCGAATGGGTGAACCGGAACGCCAGTCCGACCGCCACAAGAGACGCTTCATCGCCGCCGGAGCAGTCAAAAACGTATTCCTCCTCCCGGGAGAGCGCGTTGTCCTGTGATAAAATGTCGCGCAAAACGGTCAGAACCCCCGTGATGTCGTTTTTTGCCACCATCCGATAGGAGATGATTGCGTGCAGCTCCTGTTCTCTGCAAATTTTGCGGATCGCGGTCAGTGCGGCTTCCATTTTGGGGCGGTTGGAGCCGAGAAAGATCACGCGTCCCGGTCGGAGTGCCAGAGAGCCGATGATATTCTCGAGCGGACATTTGTCGAAAAATTCAATCAATGTCATAACGCATTCCTCCATCTGTGTTTCGTACAATCAGTATATGCTGTTTTCCATGAAATTACAAGGGGAAAATCGTAAACATACCGCGAATGGAGGTCATTCTTCGACAGATTCCTCCGCTGCAAATTCCTCTGCGATCGGTTCAGCCGTCTCAACGATCCGACTTTTGGTAAGATCTGCCCGCCGATAATACAGGTAGGTCAAAAGACTGCACACGAGCCAGCCCGCGGGATACCCCATCGATACCGGGAGAATTGTGTTTGCAATAAAATGGGTCAGCACAAAGAGATAGATTTGCCGGAAAACCACAAAGGACGCAAGCATGATGACCATCGGCGCACGGGTATTGCCCGCACCACGCAGCGCACCGGAATAGATTTGGTTGAAGCAGCACAGGATGTAAAAGGGGGATATGTACCGCAGAAACATGGTGCCGTATTCGACAACGGTCGTCTTTTCGTTGAAGAACGCCACAAGGGACGGCGCGAATGCCATCACCGGGATCATCAGAATGACCGCAGTGACAAGCGACAGGGCGAGCGCAATCCGCACACCGCGTTTGGCACGATCCACCTTGCCGAGTCCGAGATTTTGTCCGACAAAGGTTGTGGACGCAAGGGCAAGCGACTGCATCGGCAGCATCAGCAGTGTGTCGATCTTGCCGTAAGCGGTCCAACCGGACATACAGTCTGCACCGAAATAGTTGATATAGGACTGCACGAACACATTGGAGAACGACGTGACCGCCATCTGTAATGCCGCGGGAATGCCGCCCCGGATGATCTTCTGGAGCATATCGAAGTGGATACGGAGCGCACGCAGGGCCACACGGATACAGGAATCGCTGCGCAGGAGGGTAATGAGCGTCAATACCGCGGAGATCCCCTGTGCAATGATCGTAGCCCATGCCACGCCCGCTACGCCCATGTCAAAGCGCAGTACGAATACAAGGTCGAGTACCGTGTTGATGACCGCAGAGACCACCAGATAGTAGAACGGACGGGTAGAATCGCCGACTGCACGCAGGATCCCGGCTCCCATATTGTAGAGCATCAGCCCGAGCACACCGGCAAAATAGATCGTGAGATATGCCGTGGATTCCGGAATGACCTCCGCAGGCGTGTTCATCAGCGCAAGCATACCGGGAATGAGCGCGATCCCCAGCCCGGTGAAGAGCAGTCCGAGAAGGATGGTCATCATGAGGGAGGTGTGTACCGTTTTGCGGACCTCTTCCGTCCTGCCGGCACCGTAGTATTGCGAGATCACAACCCCCGCGCCGCTGGACAGACCGAGGAAAAAGCCAATGAGCATATTGATGATGGGACCGACCGTGCCGACTGCGGAAAACGCCTCATTGGAAACGTATTTGCCGACGACCCACGTGTCCACCGTGTTGTAAAGCTGCTGAAAGATATTTCCGACAAGAAGCGGAGCGGCAAATACGACCAGATGGCGGATGATGGAGCCTTCCGTCATATTGACGTCGTTTTTTCGTTTGCGTACACGATTGTTTGGGATTGTCTTTTCCATGTTTGTATACCTGTTTTTGTGATGCAATATTAAAATCAAAAGCGAACATTTTTATAATACTACAGATTTTACATTTCGTCAATAGGAAAATCAAAAATATACGAGAAAAACGCACATGCCGGTTGGCATGGCTTTCCGCAAATGCAAAACAGCTCCATAAAAAATGAAAAAAGTCCCAAAAAGCCCTTGACAAACGGCGGAGGATGCGGTATAATATCCACGCTGAGAGGGCAAAAACACGCGGGCATGGCGGAATTGGCAGACGCGCTAGATTCAGGTTCTAGTGAAAGCAATTTCATGGAGGTTCAAGTCCTCTTGCCCGCATATGATCCGGATCCGTTGGGTTCGGATTTTTTCATGTGGATGTTCCTGTAGGCAGGCAAAACCCGTCCCCAAAATAACATAGCCGGTGTCTTTCTGCATATTGTGGCAGAGGGCACCGGCTTTTCCTATGTCATTTTACACCGCGTACTACCTGTATCAACACGACCGCCGTATCCCAGATCTTCTCGCCATTGTCGTACTGCCGCAGCCGCCGGTCGAATTTTTCACCAATCGCGGAAAGCACCGCCGCCGTCTCTTCCGCTGTGATCACATCCGGGTGTTTGCGTCCGGCAGCCTCCACCGCCTCCATCGCACCGGAGCGATCCGCTTCCATGATCGCGTGTGCCGTCTCTGGCGGTGTGTCCGGATCGTCCGGTGTCAGTGCGATCGTCACATAACCCGTATGCACATCGCGGAAGCCGTATTTTTCCATCGTGGTCGGCAATGCCTGCGCATCCATGCCATGTAGACCGACCTGTTCCCGTGCAGGATCCGGCAGCGGTGCGAGCTTGTCCCAGAACCGTTTTTCCGTTTCGGTCATGGCAAGGCAGGGAGCCGGTACGGAAAATCCACTGCGGGTGGACAGCACCACACAGATACCGCCTTCCCGCAGGACCCGGTGCTGTTCGCCAAAAAACGCGTCGTGTTCGATGTGTTCGCTTACGGTGTTGGAGATCGTTGCATCAAAACTGCCGTCCGCATAGGGAAGTGCGGCTGCGTCTCCCTGCTGAAACACGGCATGCGGTACATGCGCACGGGCAAACGAAACAAAATTGGCATCCCGGTCGATCCCCGTCACGGCTGCATAGGGGTACATACGACAGAGCGCACCGCACAGCACACCGGGACCGCAGCCGATCTCCAGGATCCGCCGCGCACCGTCCAGGGCAAATTGTGGCAGATACTGTGCGTCGTACCGGACGTCAAACCGCAGCAGCCGTGAATCGTACAGTGTCCGGATTCCCTGCACCTGCTCGGACCAAAAGGTTGTCATATCCATACATATCTCCTATAGCAAAGCTGCCGGATCCCCGCGGAATAACGCTTTCTGCAGAATGGATCCGACAGTGTTTTTTATTCTTCTATCGATGGTTCTATCAGCGTCTGACAGGCAGTCGGATCCCGCAGGCAGGCTTCCACCACCCGATATGCTTCTGCGAAGATCTCCTCTGTGGGACGCATAACACCGTCTGCCGTGTCGCAGTACAGTCTGTAACCGTCCGATCGCCGGAACCATGTCATTTGCCGCTTGGCATAATTGCGTGACGATTGCCGAATGGCGTCCGCTGCCTCAGATAAGCTGCATTCGCCGCGGAAATAGGGGAGGAGTTCCTTATATCCGATTGCCTGCATCGCGGTCTGTGACGGCTCTGTATCTCCGGAGAGCCCCAATACCCGCTTAGCCTCCTCCAATAGTCCCGCAGAGAGCATCTGATCCACGCGCCGATTGATCCGGTCATACAGTACCGCGCGGTCGTGATAGGTGAGCAGGAGTCTGCATTCGCGGTAGGGACTGTCGGCAGTACGCTGCATCCGGTCGATTTCTGTTTTGGTGTGTCCCGTCGTCTTGCAGATCTCGATTGCTCGTACCACCCGCTTGACATTGTTCGGATGGATGACCGCTGCCGCTTCCGGGTCCAGTGCCGTCAAAATCGCGTGGAGTGCCGGATTGCCGTCTCTATCCGCGGTGGCGTACAGTTCCGCGCGCAGTTTTTCATCCCCGGAGGACTCCTCGCGGTAATTCCCGATTTTTGTCAGTGTGTCGAGATAGAGTCCGGTGCCGCCGCAGAGAATGGGCAGATGACCGCGCGCACAGATCCCGTCGATGGTTTCTACGGCAAAGCTGTGCCATGCGGCTGCGGAAAACGTATCCCCGGGAGAGAGGATCCCGATCCCATGGTGGATCGCTGCGGCTTTTTCCTCTGCGGTAGGAGCCGCCGTGCCGATTTCCATCCCGCGATAGACCTGCATGGAGTCTGCCGATACGATCTCACCATCCAAACGGCGGGCGAGCGCGATGGCACAGGCGGTTTTCCCGGAGGCAGTCGGACCTGCCACGGTGACGATCGTGATCTTTTTATCCGCCGTCATTCCTCATTCTCCATTCCGAAATATTCCGCGAGGATCATATTGGCGTTACTTACCGCGTCGGCGAATCCGCTTGGATTTTCCGTCGTTGTCATGGCAGAGCGGATGAGCTGATACGTGCCTTTGCCAATGGTCGGATAGGCAGAACCGAACGCCAGCGCGAAATCAAACGAGGCGGTATCGAGGATCCGGTCGAGCATATCGACAGAAGCATTGTCCCGCAGTACGTGGTACATACTGTTTTCCACATACGCGTCGTACAGCGTACTGTAAGACAGCGCGTTGATGGCGGAGAGCAGGACGGAATCCATCTCGCCGTTGGTGGTGTTCAACGGAATGGTGAAAAGTAAGGTTGTATTGGCTACGAGTGTGCGGTACGAGCCTTTTTCCTCTCCCTTGGGCAGCGGTACGATTCCCCAGTCGCACGCGGCGTTGGTCAGCCATGGCGCGACGTAGAGATAATCGATGAGGAAAAGCGATTCTCCGCGGCTGAAGCATCCGGCAGCTCCGGCAGAGGAATCCGTGATGGCTTTGGGATCGGTGAGCAGCTTTCGTCCGGTTTCGATCGTTTTCTTTGCGGAATCCTCCGTGAAATGGACGATCGGGATGATTTTTTCACCGGAAAGCACAAAACGGTTGCCCATTGAGGTGTAGAGGAGATCCGGCAGTCTGGACGCGGTGTTCTGCGCCGTGACGGAATACGTGATGTCCGTGATTCCGGCAACGTAGGTGTAAAGCGCGTCCCACGTCCATTTGCCATCGCGTACCAGACGGTACGGCGTATCCATTCCGGCATTTTCTATAGCGTCCCGATTCACATAGACAGCGGAAAAATCGCCCGGCTCCACAGATGCCTGTCCCGCAATCGCCCAGGTGTTGTATCCAGCAGAGGAGGCAGACACAGATTCCTGATAGAAATAGGGCTTTGTCATATCGAGATAGGGCAGAGAGCGAAGATTGAACAGAACCCCGGCAGCCTTGAACGCACCAAGCTGATAGAGCGGCACCATCATGAAGTCGGAGTAATACGATCCGGAGGCGACCGCTTTTTTGACCTCCTCGAGCATCACACCCGCGTCAGACTGCGCTGTGATGATGGATACGTCGTATATTTCCTCCAGCTTCTGGTTGCACGTATAAGCAAGCTGCGATACCGTGGTGCCAAGCTCATCCGGATAGAGATACGAGAAGGTCGGTGAGGTGATGAAAAACGCGGCTCCGTCAAAGGTAAGCTGTGGCAGTGCGGCCACATATGCTTCCCCTATCGCTGCGGAATCTTCCGTGGGGATATATTTTGTGAATGGCGTTGCAGTATCTACGGTGTACGATTCCGTCTCGCCATGCCCGGTCTGGGGATTCCCCGGCGTGTCGCTCATATCGTTGACGACGACAAGCCCGCACCCGGATAACGACAGGGCGGAGGAGAGGAGAATTGCCGCGAGAGAACGGGAATAATTCCAGTTGCGCATGAAAAAAACCATGCCTTTCTCAAATTACTGACATACACAATCTATTATACCGGATTCCGTCGGCAAAATCAATCCTGTACCTGTAAATAAATCGAGAAAATGTGCGAAAACGGAAAAATCCTTGACAAGGCAAACAACATCCGATATAATACAAATAGGAAAACGCTGATTTAAGGCTTTTTTTGCGCAAGACAATAGGCGCAAGCGTAATGATG
>USGH01000124.1 GCA_900554225.1 uncultured Eubacteriales bacterium
CCTTATCCGTTTCGGTCTGCGTGTCGGTTTCCGTTTCCGTCTCGGTTTCCGTTTCCGTCTCAGGCTCTGTCTCCGTTTCGGTCTCTGTCTCCGGCTCCGTTTCCGGCGGGATGGTCTCCGTTTCGGTTTCCGTCTCCGGCGGCATCGTTTCGGGCGGTGTGGTCTCCGGCGGATTTGTTTCGGGAGGCGTAGTCTCCGGCGGTGTCGTTTCGGGAGGCGTAGTCTCCAGCGGTCTTGTTTCGGGAGGCGTGGTCTCCGGTGGATTTGTTTCGGGCGGCGTGGTCTCCGTTTCGGTTTCCGTTTCCGGCGGGACCGTTTCCGATTCCGTTTCGGTTTCCGGCGGTGTCGTCTCCGTCTCGGTTTCCACAGGCTCCGTTTCAATGGCGATCGTTTCCGTTTCCTCCGGCTCCGTCTCCGCATCTGTATATGCAATCACGGGATACGCGGACGGATCCACGGGGGTATATACGCCGGCATCGTCCACGGTGACAAATCCGGCAAGTGCAAGTGCCATGTTCACGCCTTCCGTGACTGCCTTGGAGCTGATCGTCGCTCCTGCTATCCCGTCTACATTGTCCCCCACGGCAAATACGCCCGTATTCCCGAGAAACTGTGCGAGAAAGCTGTCCGACCCGGTTTTGGAGCCAACGCCGGAGGTTTCGCTCATCTCAACGATCCGTACACCCCGGATCTCGCCGGACGCGGTGATCCCGACCATCATCTGGATCGCGCCGACATAGCCGTTCGGCGTCACATTCGCGCAGAATCCGACCGGATCCGTGCCGTTGAACACATAATACAGCGCGCCGGATACCGTATCGGACACGGATTTTTCCGCGCCGTCGCCTTGCCAGGGAAGCACTGTGTCGCCCTCCGGGAAGATGGCAAGAATCGCCGCAGAGCGTTTTTTCTCTCCGTTTTCCGCGATCACATCCTTGGTCATCCCATTGATGACAGCCAACAATGCGGCAATCGCCACACAGATCACAGTCAGCGTCAGCACCATTTTGCAGAGGTATGCCGGTGTTCCCGGTTCCGGCTCCGGCTTTTTGTGCTTCGGCTCCCGGATCGGCTTCTCCCGTTTTGGCGGCTTGACGGGATCCGGGTGCGGCTCCTCCATGGAAGCTTCTTCCGCAGAGAATGCAACTTCCTCCGCGACCTCCTCCGGCAGTCCCGTTTCGTTCTGGAACGCAATGTCGTTCGGCAATGCGGGAGACACAGGTACGACGGCATCGTTTTCTTCCTTATTATATGCAGCGTCGTCCTTCTCCCGTCTGTTCCTTTTGGATTTGTCCTTTTTGGGCTTCTCCCTGCCCTTTTTCTCCTTATGCGGCGGTTCGCTCTCGCCCTCCGACTCCGGTACAAAGGCAAAGGTATCCGTATCCGCCCTGGTCTCGGTCTCCGCATCGGTTGGTGCATATGCCGTAAAATCCACCTCGGACTGCGGTTTCTCCGGGATCGTTTTTGTTTCCGCTGCTGCGTCCTTCTCCGTCTCCGGCATATTCTCCCGGATGGGAGCGGTCGTTTTGCGGAAAAGGGATGCCCACAGCGGCTCGGATTTTTTCTTTTCCTGCGCTTCCGCCAAATCGGCATCGGGCAAAGCATCCTTTGATTTTTCATCCTGTCCCGCAGCCGGGATCCCGTTTTTCTCCGGTTCCTGCGGTGCCGGATCGTTCACGGGTTTGTCCTGTGTCTGCCCGTCCGTGCTGCGCCGGGGGATCTTCTCCGTATCCGCCGTTTCCGGCAAACCCTTCATCAGATCTGAGAGGGAGACCATTTTCGCGTTTCCGACCGTATTCTCGTCTGTCGCGGGATTCGCCGTGATCGGATTCGCGTTCTCCTCGGCAGGATGCAGGTTTTTATTCTTTTCGCGATTATTTTCCATCCGGTTTACCTCCGAAGCGACGTGGTACAGTCAGTTTGTCGATATAGAAAACAAGCAGGTTCATCACGAGGATGGCAAACGATACGCCCTCGGGATACGAGCCAAAGTACCGGATCAGCACCGTAATCAGCCCACAGCCTACACCGTAGAGCAGCCTGCCGTTCTTTGTGACGGGACTGGTGGCATAATCGGTCGCCATAAAGATGGCACCGAGCATCAGTCCGCCCGCAAAAATCTCGGCGAGCATGAAATCGACCGCCACGCCGCCCGTTCTTGGGAAGAGATACGTGAGAAGTGCCACCGTTCCGATGTACGCAACCGGCGTGTGCCACGTGATGACCCGGCGAATGAGAAGGTACACGCCGCCCGCAATCAGGAGCAGCGATGAAACCTCGCCGATACAGCCGCCGGTATTGCCGATGATGCTGTCAAAGAGATTCGTGTCGGGCAGGCTTCCGTTTTTGAGAGAGGCAAGCGGTGTCGCGCCTGCCACAATGTCCGCCTCTCCCAGCACCACGGCGAGATCGTTTACCTTCTGCCCCGCCTGTGGGAAACGGCTCATATACCCCGCCCACGACGAGAACAGAAACACACGTGCCGCCAGTGCCGGATTCATGAAATTCTTCCCGATGCCGCCGAAAAGCTGCTTGACGACCACGATGGCGAAAAACGCGCCGACCACGGGCATCCACAGCGGTACGGATACGGGCAGATTCATACAGAGCAGCAGTCCCGTTACCACCGCAGAAAGATCGCCGATGGTCACATTCCGGTGCAGAAGCATTTCCGTCGCCGCTTCAAAGCCGACCGAGCAGCCAACCGACAGTACACATAAGAGCAGCGCGCGCCACCCGAATACGTACACCCCCCAGAACATGGCAGGAATGAGGGCGATGATCACATCGAGCATGATGGAGGAAATGTTTTCGGGATTGCGGAGATGCGGCGAGGAAGACACCGTCAGAAATTCCGGCATCGAGATTTTTTTCACATGGGCAGACGTTTCCGCTTGGGCAGCATTCTCCGGGACTGTCTTTTCCTCGGGTGCGTTTTGCAAAGCGTCCGTCTGACCGTTCTTTTCAATATTGTCCACTTCTTCTACCTCTCTCGGGATCACTTCTTCTCGTGTCCGGCATTTCTCTGGCGGATCGCCTTCAGGGATGCCTTCGCAAGCCGGATATGCTGCACGATCTCCACGCCGCCGGGGCAGTTGTAGGTGCAGGAGCCGCATTCCACGCAGGACTCCGCGCCATATTCCGCCGCCCGTTCCCAATCGCCTTTTCCGGCATACTGGGCGATATAATTCGGCATCAGGTGCATCGGGCAGTTTGCCACGCATTTGCCGCAGCGGATACAGGTGTTCACCACGTTCTTTTTCCGGCCAAACCGATCGGACAGGACGAGTATCGCACTGGTTCCCTTGGTGACGGGCATGGCGGGATCCCACTGTGCCTGTCCCATCATGGGGCCGCCGGAGATGATCTTCTGCGGTTCCCGTTTCAGACCGCCGCAGAAATCAAGAATATCGTTCACTGTAGAACCGATCGGCACAAGAAGATTCTTCGGTGTGCGCACGCAGTCTCCGTCCACGGTCACGATCCGGCGAATGAGCGGCATTCCCTTTGCGAACGCCTGAAAGATCGCCGCGCACGTTTCCGCATTGAAGATCACGCATCCCACATCGGCAGGCAGCTTTCCGACCGGCAGCTCCACACCGGTCAGCGCATAAATGAGCTGTCTCTCGTCGCCCTGCGGATATTTCGTTTTCATCACGCGCACCTCGATCATGGAGGAATTGGCGCAAAGCTCCTCCAGACGGCTTATGGCATCGAGCTTATTGTCCTCGACCGCGATGTACGCCGTGTGTACGCCGAGTGCCTTTAATAAAATCTTCACGCCATTGATCACGGAAGCGGGGTTTTCGAGCAGCAGTCGATGGTTGGCGGTGATAAACGGTTCGCATTCCGCACAGTTGACGATGATCTTGTTGACCTTGCCGACCGCGGACGCGATCTTCGCATGGGTCGGAAACGTCGCGCCGCCCATGCCCGCGATCCCGGCATTCCTTACGACCTCGATGATTTCCTCCGTCGTTGCGTCCGCCAATCTGCCCCGGTAGGGCTGCATGGCGGGACATGGCGTATCCCGGCCGTCATTTTCGATCACAATATTCTGTCTGCGGCTGCCGGATGGGGTCGCGCTTTCCGTAATGGCGACAACCCTGCCGGATACGCTTGCATGTACGGGACATCCGAGTCCGCTCTCCGGCATTTCTCCGATCTTTTGTCCCATCGTCACCGTGTCGCCTACCTGCACGATCGGTTTGCAGGGTGCGCCGATATGCTGGGACAGGGGGATGGATACCGTTTTGGGCGGTGTGAAAACTTCGATCCGGCAGCGTCTGGTATTCTTGTACTCCTCTACGTGAATGCCGCCGTTAAAGGTATATGCCAAGCTTTTCACCTCTCCTTTGGTCTATGGATTCCGCTCTGCCAACACCGGATGGGAATCCGAGACAGAGCCATATTCTTCTACCGTACATTATACAATAAAATGGCGGACAAAACAAGGCGCATTTTCAAAATAACCACAAAAAAAATCAGCCGATTTTCGATTTCGACTGATTTTTGTATCGCATCCGTCCGTTTTTTACGGTTCGGGGAGACGCGCGTCCGGGAACAGGGAGAGAAACCGCACATTCTCCCGCCGCACCGTATACGTTCTCCCGCACAGATACGAGAGCGGTGTGTCGCCGTATTCCGGGGGAAGGGCGAAGGTGATCCGATAGGAATAGAGTGCCTGATGGGTATATCCCGCTTTGCGATCGTTTTTGTTTTCGCCGTATTTTCCCTCTCCCAAAAGCGGATAGCCGACATGGGCAAGATGCGCGCGGATCTGGTGGGTCCGTCCGGTGAAAAGGCGCACCTCCAGTAAGGTCAGATCCCTCTCGCGGTTATACGAAAGCGGGGTACACCCGGTGCGGATCTCGCGGGAGCCGGGCTTTTGCGTATCGTACACGGCGACGGTTTTCGTTTTGTAATCCTTGCGCAGATAGCCGGAGAGGATCCGTGCGTCCGGAAATCTGCCATGTACGGCGCAGAGATACCGCTTTTCGATATATCCCGCACGGATGGCCTCGTTCATCAGGCGCAGGGTCGGGGCGTTTTTCGCGAAGATGACGATCCCGCCGGTATTCCGGTCGATCCGGTTGCACAAAGCCGGTGCAAAAGAGTGCTCCGCTTCCGGATCGTATTCGCCCTTTTGCCATAGATAGGCCTGCAGCGCAAAGAGCAGGGTTTCCCGTTCGCTCTCTGCCGCCCGATTGCTGTCCCCCTCATCCCCGGTATGGACCAGCACACCGGGCCGCTTGTCGCAGAGGATCAGATTCTCGTCCTCGTACACGATCTCCGGTATGTGGCGGATCCGGGCAAATTCTGCCGTTCTGGACAAGGGCGTATCGGTCGCGGACGGTGTATGTGTACAAGAAGCCTTGCCGGAAGCCTTTCCCGCGTCGGGCATACCGTCGAAGAACTCGTCCGGGATGTACATTTCCACCACGTCCCCGACGGAGAGAATATCGTTTTCGTGTGCGCGGGAGCCGTTTACCTTGATCCGCTTCTTGCGAATGTACTTATAAAGCAGAGACTGGGGCAGTCCCCGGACCGTTTTTGTGATAAACTTGTCCAGTCGCTGCCCCGCGTCATTGGTATTGCACGTAAAACTGCGCATTCTTTATTTGGTACCGAACAGGCGGTCTCCGGCATCGCCAAGTCCGGGTACGATATATGCGTGATCGTTGAGGTATTCGTCCAGAGCGGCGGCATAGATTTCCACATCCGGATGCTCCGCCTGGAGTCTCTCCACGCCCTCGGGAGCCGCAACGAGACAAAGGAGCTTGATCTGTGTGCAGCCGCGTTTTTTCAGCATCTGGATCGCACCGGAAGCGGAACCGCCGGTCGCCAGCATCGGGTCGCACAGGATGATATACCGTTCCTCGATGTCAAACGGAAGCTTGCAGTAGTATTCGACCGGTTCGTGGGTGTCGGGATCGCGGTACAGACCGATGTGACCGACCTTTGCGACCGGAACGAGGCTGAGCAGTCCGTCCACCATGCCGAGACCCGCGCGCAAAATCGGGATGATGGCAAGCTTTTTGCCCATGATCATGCCGCCCTTCATCTTTGCGACAGGCGTTTCGATTTCGACCTCGTGCAGCGGCAGCTCGCGGGTGATCTCGTAACCCATGAGCATGGCGATCTCGGAAAGCAGCTCACGGAAATCCTTGCTGCCGGTGTCCTTGTCACGCATAATGGACAGCTTATGCTTGATAAGCGGATGGTCGACTACATGAAACTTTTCAAAATTCATTTGGTTCCTCCTTGCCGGTGTACGGCATTCTCGATTGCGGATACGGTCTTTACATTCCGCATTATTATACCGCACTTTTCGCCGGAATGCAACCCTATCGCGCAAATTTCATGGATTTTTTTCGTCATTGCCGCGAACGCTTGACAAAACCGCGCCATTGGGCTACAATAATAGCATCAAAATTCAGAAAACATGAGGAATCACCCATGCAGCATACATTGACAATGCGCTATCCGGCGGCGTGGCACGGCGACATGTGGCGGGAGGGCGCGCCGTTTGGCAGCGGAACGGTCGGCGGATTGGTCTACGGAAGCCTCTGGCACGAATACATCTGTATCAATCACGCGAAGCTCTGGCGCGGCGGGAAGGACTCCCCACTGCCGGACGTACACGATAAGCTCCCTCTCGTGCGGCGGTATCTTGACGAGCGTAACCCGCGCGCGGCGGATCGCGTATTGACCGACGCACTGCGCGAGGCGGGCTACGACGGGGACACTACATTCCCATCTCCGGTATGCGACATCCGCCTTTCCAGACGCGCGAACGCCTCCTATCGCAGCTATCGGCGCGAGGTGCATATGGACACGGGCGTGGTCTCCGTTTCATGGAGAGAGGGAGACGCCGTCTACCGTCGCGAGGTCTTTGCGTCCCGCGAGAGCCATCTCGTCTATCTCCGCTATACGGCGCAGAACGGCACGATCGACACCAAAATCTGGCTCGACCTGCACGATCCGGAAACGCTTGGCAAAACGGAGATCCCGGATCGTAAATCCGGCGCAGACGGCGCATATCTCACCTATGCCGCGCGCAACGATTCTGTATACTTGCCCGGAGACTACGGTGCTGTCGCGAAAATCGCCACAGACGGTGCGCACACCTGCGAAAACGGCAAAATATCCGTATCGGGCGCCACTGCGATCACCCTTGTCCTGCGCGTATTTTTGGCAACACCGCGCGAGAGCGGGTACAAAGAATCGATGGAAATCCTTGACGCGGCGCCGTCCTACGAAACTGCATTGTCCGCCCATATCGCGCTGCACGGACCGCTTTTCTCCGGCGTGGACTTTTCCATTTCCGATCCGTCCACGCATCGCACGAATGACGAGCTATTGGCGGACGCACAGGACAACGGCGCATCCGCGGAGCTTGTCGAAAAGCTGTACGCGTACGG
>USGH01000125.1 GCA_900554225.1 uncultured Eubacteriales bacterium
GACCATGACCGTGACGGTGGACGGCGACTACGTGGATTTGGATTATACCTTTGAGGGCCAGCCCTTTGAGCGCATCCGCCGCATTACCGGATATCTGGTAGGCACCCTGGACCGCTTCAACGACGCCAAGCGCGCCGAGGAACGGGATCGTGTCAAGCATACCGTCAAGAGCGAAATTGAGCTGCTCTAATCCAAAAACACATCACATGGGAAGGAATCGTGCGCCGGTTTCTTCCCATATGCGTGTGTCTGCAAAATCGTGCTGCTCCCATCTGCTCCTCTCTTCCAATAAAGCTGCGGCGGATAGCGATGCGTGTGCCACATAGACACAAAAAACGCTGCATCCCCGGATGAGGACACAGCGTCTTACAACAGCTCTGTGGGATTTATACGTTTTCAAGCTCAAGCTGGAACCGTTTTTCCGCCTCCACTCTGGCAAGCTCCGCTTCATACGCGTCGAGAACCGCTTTTTCCAGTGCGCCGCGGAACGTTGCGTTGATCGGATGCACAATGTCGCGATAGGTCCCGTCCGGATTTTTCCGGCTGGGCATGACGATGAAATTCTTGTCCCGCACACTGATCACCTTAATGTCGTGCAGGGCGAGCTGATCGTCAAATGTGACGGAAACAATCGCCTTCATGGGGCCTTCCTCAAACAGTTTGCGTACCTTGATATCCGTGATAACCATACTTCCTCCATGTGCTTCCTCTGGTCCAGATCCGGCAAAACAGCGTCACACTCGATCGCTGTACCCGTTGTCCATGTCGTTTCTTACGTACTATAGTATACACGATACATGTGAAATAAATACGATGGATTCATGGATTTTCTTTGAAATATGTGTTATATTTTTTCATGCCATTTTCAGAAGATTGTCGGAACACGGCGTGAAAGGTAAACGGCGGTCGCAGGAGGACGAACGGAAAAATCCGGTGACGAACGCAAATTGTGGGTCGAATTTCGCGATGCACAGCGCAATTTTTGAGACTATTGTTTTTCCGACCACAGGCAGCGAGATGGAACCAATGTATGAGAATTTACATTTTATGGGTGTACGCCACTCGGTTTTATGATATAATGTATGCAAAGCGTAACAATGCAACCAAAGGAATGAGGTACGATAGCTATGGCATTACCCAACACACATTACGGCGCGGAGAAGATCGGCGCACTGCTTTCCGGTCGGCCGCGCCTGTTCTTCGACGGCATTGGCGGGATCAGCATGAATGCTCTGGCACACATCAGCCATTTGCAGGGCTTTGATGTATCCGGCTATGACCGCACCCCCTCACCCATTACGGAAAAGCTCGAAAAAATGGGCATTCCGGTATACTATACGGCAAGCGAGAGCCATCTTTACGACCGTGACGCGCTCATCTATACGGTGGCGATGGGAGAGGACAATCCCGAATACCACTATGCCGTCACCCACGGAATCCCGGTGATCTCGCGCGCGGATTTTCTCGGATACCTGATGCATGGCTTCACCCATCGGATCGGCGTATCCGGCACGCATGGCAAAAGCACCACCACCGGAATGCTCTCGCAGATCCTCACTGCCGCTTTGGTGGATCCAACGGTCATAGGCGGCGCGGAGATGAAGCAGTCCGGCAGCGTGGACATCATTGGATCGCGGGAGTATTTCGCGTTTGAGGCGTGCGAATACATGGATTCCTTCCTCGATTTCTACCCGACGGTCGCCGTGGTACTGAACATTGAATGGGATCATGTGGACTACTTCCCCTCCCTCGACGCCATCCGCACCTCCTTTACGGCGTTTATGAATAAAACCGGAACGGATGGATATGCCGTGGTCAATGCGGACGATGCAGATTGTCTGCGGGCGATCGATGGGTACGTCGGTCATGCCGTCACGTTTGGACTGGAGAGTCCGTCGTGCGAGTACCGTGCGGAGATCCTCTCGTCGGATCACGGCAGATACGCGTTTCGGATCCATCACCACGGCAAAACAACCGATGTGATCCGTCTACAGGTGCCCGGTCTGCACTGCGTCCTCGATGGCACCGCCGCGTTTGCTGCCGCCAGTGTTTGCGGGATTCCGGACGATGCGATCGTCAGGGGATTGGCTGCCTATCGCGGTATCGTGCGCCGTATGGATGAAATGGGCAAATCCCTGTCCGGAGCCACCGTGATCGCCGATTATGCACACCATCCGACCGAAATCGCTGCCACCCTCAGCGGATGTGCCAAAATGGGCTATCGAAAAACCGTGGTCGTATTTCAGTCGCACACCTATTCCCGCACGAGCGAGCTGTTCGACGATTTCCGTACCGCTCTGGCAGAATCCGCCGCCGACGAAATTCTTCTCTGCCCCATTTATGCCGCACGGGAGACAAATACCTACGGTGTGAGTGCGGAAAAGCTCGGCGCGGCGATTCGGGAATCCGGCAAGTGCTGCACCGTATGCGATTCTCTCCACAACGCCGCAGAGGTCGCAAATGCACACACCGGCGAGGGCGACATGATCCTCGTGATGGGGGCAGGAGACGTGATCCACGTAGCGGAAGAGCTGATAAACCGCTGATTTCGGATCGTTATCCGCAAAAAGCCCCCAATATGTACCGTAAAAAATACAATAGATCCGCTTCTCTCTGAAAAAGGCATCCATATTTGAAAGAACAGCAGGTCAGACCTTATGAAAAAAATCGTCAAAATGCTCCCCGGCATCGCCCTATCGCTTGCCATTGCTGCGCTTGCCAAGGGACTGGAAATTTTAGAGGGTAAAGCAGGGCTCCACTTTATCGGCGCGTCCGTGATTGCACTGTTCATCGGAATGCTCGTCAACGCCTTTTACAAGCCCAATGCAGTCACCTCCTCCGGCATCAAATTCACCTCGAAAAAAATCCTGAAATTCGCGATCATTCTGCTTGGTGCCAGCCTGGATCTCTCGACGGTGCTGACCGTTGGCAGATTTTCGCTGACCGTCATGCTCTTCACGCTCGCCACCTGCTTCGGGCTGGGCGCGTTGATCGGCAAAGCACTTGGATTGAACTGGAAAACGAGCAGTCTCATCAACGCCGGAACGGGAATCTGCGGCGGATCCGCCATTGCTGCGATCGCTCCGGTGATCGAGGCGACCGACATGGACATTGCCTACGGATTGTCCGCTACGTTCTTATTCGACACCGTGATGATCGTCGTTTTCCCGCTGCTCGGTCGCGCGATGGGACTGTCAGATGCAGCGTTTGGACTGTGGGCAGGCACCGCGGTCAACGATACGTCCAGTGTGGTCGCAACGGGATACGCGTTCAGTGAAGCCGCCGGCGACTTTGCTACTATGGTGAAGCTGACCCGCACCCTTGCCATCATCCCCGCCGTTCTTGTATTCGCCGCGATCCAGATCCATCTCAAAAAGAAAGCGCAGTCGAATGCTCCCGGTGTCAAGGTGCGCCTCTCGAAGATTTTCCCGTGGTTCATCCTTGGCTTCCTCGCCATGTCCGCGCTGACCAGTCTCGGGCTGATCCCTGCCGCGGCTGCCTCGGTTCTGAAAACGGTGAGCAAATTTCTCATGGTCGCCGCACTTGCCGCTATCGGATTGAACACGGATTTCCGTTCTCTGTGCCGCTCCGGTGCCAGACCCATGCTCCACGGCTTCATCGTATCCGCGCTCGTGGTCCTTGTCGCAATCGGTGTGGAATATGGGATCGGGATCGCGCCGAACGGAACCTTACTATAACAGAAAAACGCCATGTGACAGACTGTACGCAGTCCGCCGTATGGCGTTTTTTCCATCTGTTTCCTGTGTTTGTGTGTCATTCTCCGTTTTCCACCTCGCAGACGTGAACCCCATCAGACTGTGTCTTCCATTTTGCAAGGATTTGTGGTATAATGAGAATACTCTGCCAATCTGCAAAATCATACTGTACAAAACCACAGGAGGACCAACCAATGTCCCATCGATTCAACCCGCCCACCTCTCTTGCCGGGGTGGATTCTCTCGGACGAATGCTCCCTGTCGCGGAGATTCCCCGTGCCGAAAAGCCGCGCGCTGTCGGGCTGTTCTATTTTCTCTGGTGCGGTGAGCATGGCAGACATGCGCCGTATGATGTATCCAAAATTGTCAAAGCCGATCCGGACGCGGGGTACCATACCGATTCTCCGCTCTGGGGTTCAGTCGGAACGTATCACCACTGGGGCGAACCGTTTTACGGTTATTACTACAGCGACGACGAGTGGGTCATCCGGCGGCATATGATGCTGTTCTGCGATGCAGGGGTGGATTTTCTCTATTTCGACACCACCAACGCCGTGATCTATGAGAAGAACGTCAGGATCGTACTGCGCGTCCTACAGGAATTCTACGATGCAGGCTATCGGATCCCCAAGGTGATGTTTTATACGAACACTGCCTCCGGCAAAACGGTCGAGGAGCTGTATAACAAGATCTACAAGCCGCACTACTGCCCGGATACATGGTACTATTTCGAGGGGAAACCCGTAATCATCGCGGTCCGGGAAGAATGCTCCCCGGAAGCACAGGCGTTTTTCAACATCAAAATGGCACAGTGGCCGAACGAACCGGACAAGCAGGGCGGCTGGCCATGGATGGATTTCACAAAACCGCAGCGTGTATTCGAAAATCTGCGTGGAGAGGCGGAGGTCATCAACGTCTCCGTGGCACAGCATCCGCAGCTTCGATTCGGTGATTCCGTCCTCTATGGCGAAACCGGAAACTGCGGCAGAGCGTATCATGACGGCGCGAACGATCCCGATCCCAAGGCGTTTCTCGGCGGCGCGAATTTCGGCGAGCAGTTTGCCCGTGCCATCGATGTGGATGTGCCTGTCGTGCTGGTCACAGGCTGGAACGAATGGATCGCGGGTCGCTGGCAGGGCATTCCGGAACGACCGATCATGTTCGTAGACTGTGCCAATCCGGAATACAGCCGGGATCTTGAGATGATGCGCGGCGGCTTTTTTGACAATTATTACCTGCAATTCATCGCCTGTATCCGTGCGTACAAGGGACAAACGCTGCCGGAGACGGACCGGAACATCTGCTATCATGTACCGGGCGGCAATCTGCACCGTGACAACGACGGCTACGGTACGCATTACACAAACGATACCGGTAGAAACGCGCTTGCCACTCTGGAGCTTTTCCCGGAAGGCGATACGATTTCCGTCCGTGTTGCCGCGCATACCGCCCTTGCCGACGCCAACGATCGCGACGGCAGCTTCATGCAGGTATTTGTGACCGGAGCCGGAGAGAAAAACGGACTGTTCACCACCCGGATCACCCAAGACGGCGCGTTTCTCGCAAAGGTGGATCCCGCCGATTTCACAATACCAGTTGCGGAAACAGCGATTGCGGCAGAAATTGCGGCGGACAGTGTGACATACCGGATCCCACGCGCGCTTTTGCCGGATGGGGAGCTTTGGTGGAAGGCGGCAGACAGTCGGGAAACGATCCGCTGCGGTGCGGATTTCTACGACAAAGGCGACACCATTCCCGCAGGCAGACTATGGTTCGTGGAAAGATGAATCCGAAACGTGAAAAACCGAGAATGCACTATTGATTGCGCCGCGGGAATGTGGTATACTAAAGACACGATCATTCGCCCACACAAATACAACCAAAGAAAGGACAGCGTATGACCGCTTTCTGTTTCGCACAGGCAGAGAGTGCGTCATACGGGGAAAGCTATGAAATTCTACCAGACATGGCAGGGGGCACTGCTGGCGGATCAGGATCCGTCATCCGTTGTCACCTCATTCGCGGCAGAGGTTCCGGGCAATCTGCAATACGATCTCGCCGTACACGAGGGCATCGCGGACAAGCTGATGTACGGCACCACGGCAAAGCGGTTTCTCACCGTGGAGGACAATTATTGGAAATACGAAACGACCCTGGATTACAGCGCACGCGTCGGAGAACGGGTATTCTTCGTAGCGGAGGGAATCGACTACATCTTTGACATTCTCGTGGACGGCAAAATGCTCTATTCCCACGAGGGCATGTACACCAAAACAGAGCTGGACATCACTGCCATCGCCCATCCCGGTTCCCTGCTCACGGTTCTGATCCATCCGCATCCAAAGCTGCCCGGTACATTTGCCACGCCGCGTGAAATGGCGGCACAGAGCTGCAAACCACCGGCAACCTACGAATGGGACTGGAACCCGCGGCTCATCATCTCCGGCATCTGGAAACCGGCGTACATTGAAACGCGCGACTCCGGATATATTCGCCGCTGTGAGCCGTTCTACACCCTAAACGATACGCGTACCACCGCAACTGTCCGTTTTGAGACCGACTGTGACCATCCCGTCACTTATACCATCACCGATCCGGACGGCAGGCTCGTCTATCGCGGCACCAAGCCGGAATGTGCGATTGCCGACATTCGTCTCTGGTGGTGCAACGGGCAGGGCAAGCCGGAGCTCTACACATGGACAGCGGAAAGCGACACCCATGCGGTCACAGGCAAAATCGGCTTCCGCACGGTACGACTGGTGATGAACGGCGGCGGTGCCGATCACGAACCGGTCGGCTTCCCGAAATCCCGCTATCCCGCACCGATCACCGTAGAGCTGAACGGTCGGCGGATCTTTGCCAAAGGCTCCAACTGGGTCAACCCCGATCTCTTCTTCGGCAGGATCACGGCAGAACAATACCGGGAGCTGCTGGTTGCCGCACGGGACGCAAATATGAACATTCTGCGGCTGTGGGGCGGATCCGGGTTCAAAAAGAAGGAATTTTACGAAATCTGCGACGAGCTTGGCATCATGCTCTGGCAGGAATTTGTGCTTGCCTGCAACAACTATGTCGGCACCCCGGCGTATTTACAGATTCTGGAGCAGGAAGCGACCGCTGTGATCCGCGAACTGCGCTGCCATCCCTCCATTGTGCTTTGGTGCGGCGGCAACGAATTGTTCAACGACTGGTCCGGCATGGACGATCAATCCCACGCACTGCGCCTGCTCAATAAGCTCTGCTACGAAAACGATTTCGACCGACCGTTCCTCATGACCTCCCCGCTCTTTGGCATGAAGCATGGCTGCTATGTCTTTGACGACGGAGAACAGCAGGTGTACGCCATGTTCCAGAACGCGCACGGCACAGCGTACAGCGAATTTGGTGTACCGTCGGCGGCATCGGTGGAAAATCTGAAAAAGATCATCCCGGAGGACGAGCTGTTCCCCATCGAACGGACGGAATCGTGGGTGTATCATCACGCGCTGGGTGCATGGGGTACCGCGCGTTGGCTCTGTCTCGATGTGGTGCGCAAGTATTTCGGGGAACCGATGTGCCTTGAGGATGTTGTGACCGAGACCCAGTGGATGCAGTGCGAGGGCTACAAGGCGATCTTTGAAGAAGCACGAAGACAGTGGCCGTACTGCTCCATGGCGAACAACTGGTGCTTCAACGAACCGTGGATCACCGCCGCCA
>USGH01000126.1 GCA_900554225.1 uncultured Eubacteriales bacterium
GGAGGATCCGATCAAAGCCCGCAGCGGCACCGCCCTCGAAAATGTCGCAGTCCGCAAGCGGATTCTTCTCTGCGTCGCAGGCCGTCACCAGCACGTGGACATAGCCCGCCGTCTCCACGGATACCGCAAACGCCGCTTCTCCATCCGCACCGTCCATCCAATATTCGCGCTTTCTGCCGTCGTCTCCCTCCGCGAATACGTGGAAATACGGCACCGGGATCCGGCGGTCTCCATCGGTCAGACGCACCGCAAAGTGCATTTCCTCCCCGATCGCGTACTGGAGTGCGTTTTTCTCCGTCCCGCCGACAAAGTATTTCCGCACCGGCAGCTCGTCCGTGAACAGCTTCGCGCCATACGACGGTGCGCCGCTTGCACGGAACCATGCCTCCGCCTCCTGCGCGATGTCCGGATGAACCATTTCCGCACCCTTCTCGCCACACGCACGCAGATATTTTTCAAATTCCGACGGTGCGTACATCTTGCCGCCGATCCGGGTCAGGTACCGCCGGTTCGTCGTGTAATACCGGTTGCCGGACAGGTGTATCTGCTCCTCCGCTTCCGGAGAGATGATCGAATACATCGCGGAGCCGGTCGCCTCGTAAAAGCAGTTGTTTGCTACCGTAAAGCTGCCGTTCTCCGTCGCGTGCGGAATCCGCCACATAAAGAGATGGTGTCCCATCGGCTGCGGATAGATCTCGGAATGGCGCGGTTTGGTGTCGCCGAAGCCCGTAAAGCCGCCTCCTGCATACAGGCAGAGATTGTCCGTGAACGACGAGTCGACGCTCATCCGGTCCCTGCCCTCATACGCGCCCATGCCGTAATTGACAAAGAGATTGTGCCGCATCACGAGATTTCTCGCCGGTTCGCATTCCGTATTGCCCTGATGCGTGATGCACGAATCGTAGATATTGTTGAAATAGCAGTCCTCGATGAGGATATCCTCGCCGTGGTTCCAGAATTCAATCGCGTTGCCGAACCGAATCTGCAGCTGCCGGTTCCATACCGCGCCGCCGATGAAGGTAAACGAGCAGCGCCGCACCGTCATGTGGTCGCAGCCGCCCGACAGCACGTGTACGCCGCTGCCAAAGAACGCCAGATCCTCCACCGCTGTACAGGATACGTTCACAGACAGGCAGCGATTTCCCCACAGCACCGCCTCGATGTGGCTGTAAAC
The DNA here is from genome assembly GCA_900554225.1 of uncultured Eubacteriales bacterium. Classification (GTDB taxonomy): domain Bacteria; phylum Bacillota; class Clostridia; order Oscillospirales; family CAG-272; genus UMGS1696. Next base: position 1,175 of record USGH01000126.1, read on the forward strand.
CGTCCCCGGATTGCCGTCCGACCACAAAAGCACCCGTCTTTCCTCCGGAAGCGGCAAGCCGTGATCCGCCAGTCCCATATGGTTGTCGTACCAGTCGCCCGGGGATGCCAGCTGTTCTTCCTCCCACCGGAGCGTACCGCCGATCCTGCCCCCATCGAACACAAAATTGCATACCTCCGACGACAGCTTCGCGGTGCATTTCCAGATATGCGGGGCGATCTCTTCCCACAGTGCCGGATCACTCACATCCTGGCTCCCGCAGAATACCGGAGCTTCGCCCTCGCCATATGCGCCGTAGGTGATGTAGTTCTCCGGCATACCCGGTTTTCTGTACAGGCTGTCCCGGATGAAGCTGCCGCGCTTGAAGAGCACCTTATCCCCCGGCAGGAGTGTGAGATCCCGGTAGTCCCGTCGTGCCGTCTCCGGTGTCATACCGTCCGCTGCAGGGGCTCCCGCGTGTACGTCGATGTAATAGGTCATACGTTATCCTCCACGTATTGTTTTTCGGTATCATTGTAGCATTCTTTTCGCGAAATTGCAAGGGATATGCGCAAGAATCCGCGCGATATGTCGAAAATGGAAAAAGCAGCAGCCCTGCATTGTGTACTTTACACAATCCGGCTCCTGCTTTTTTGTTCAAGATGCGCCCATATTCCGCGTTTTCCCGGTTTGGCGCGGAGATCAGATTTCCGTGATGCCGACAGCGCGTCTGTGCGGGATCGGCTTCCAGTCCGGCTTCTGGAAAAAGGCGAGAACGACCGGGATCGCAAATGTCGCCACAAAGAGCGGATACGTCAGCACCGCCCGCGTGATCTCCGCCCTGGTCGCACGGATCCTGCCGCGGGATTCATATACCGTCAGCACAGCGGTCAGCAACGTCGAGAGGATATAGCCGAGTGCCGCACCACCGATTGCCCAGAACGGCATGGTACGCGAAAAGGGACTGTAGAGGATCCCGGTGATCGTGCCGAAAAGGGAGACTGCCGCAGATGTGCCGTAGCCCCAAAGAGACAGCGTCGCGCATTCCAGTGCCGCATAGCGTTCCCGCCACGATCTGCCCGGTGCGAAAACGGCGGAGAGGAGCCTTGCCCCATACCGCAGCGATACCTGGATACCGCCCTTGACCCAACGGACCCGCTGCCGGATCGAATCGGCAAAGACGTCCGGTTGTTCATCGTACAGAACCGCGCGCGGGCAATAGCCGACCCTCTCTCCGCGGATCACGGTGTCTGTCCAAAACTCCAGATCCTCCGTCAGCGTGTGGTAGATCCAGCCGCCCCGTTCGTCGAGAACCGTGCGCCGTACACAGAAGCCGGTACCCGACACGGCAGCCGATGTGCCAAGGAGGGAGCGGGAACCGTTCAGATGGACAGATTCGTGCAGGAACCACAGACCATAGCCGGAGGAGATCCAGTTGTCGGCGAAATTCTTCGTATTGCGGAAGCCCGTGACGATCCCGTATCCCTCGGACAGCGTTTTCGCCATCTCCGCTATGTAATCGCGCTCCAGGAGATTGTCCGCGTCAAGGATGAGAAACGCGTCGTACCTCTCATACAAACCATCCGCGCGCATATGGTCCCACAGAGCCGCCAGCGCATATCCCTTGCCGACCTTGCACCGATCCGCTCTTTCGTATACGACCGCACCATGCAGCTTTGCCGCCTCTGCCGTACCGTCCGTGCAGTTGTCCGCGATCACGAATATATCCGCCGGCATGGTCTGGCTGTGAATGCTGTCGAGCAAATGCGGGAGAACCATCTCCTCATTGCGCGCCGCGATACAAACCGCGATGTGCGGCGACGACGGTTCCGATGCCTGTTCGATTGCCGCCGATGACCGCTGCCGGAAAAACAGCTTCCGCACGCGCGGCAGGAACAGATACACCCACTGATAACTATATAAAACGGCAAGGCAAAGCCCAAACAGTATGCCGATCCACCATAAGATACGCATGATTTCCTCCTCATTCCGTCTGTGTCGTTTCGATTTCCTTCATGCTGCCCATAGTATAACACGGAAAAGTGAAGATTCCAGTGGTGGTTTCTTTGTTATCTTCTTATACTTTCATTAAGATTTTCTTATTTACATGGATTTTACAAACAAAAAAACCGATCCGCGTCCCTTTTCGGTCCTCCGACAGATCGGTCTTTCTATCTCGTCCTCTTTCATTGTCGCCTCACTGGATCCAGAGCTGATCCTTAAACATCGTCTTGCGCAGGCGGCTCAGCGTCACCGGCGTCATATCGAGGAAGGAAGCGATGTATTTGTGCGGCACTACGTCGATGAGTCCCGGGTAGTCCTTCAAAAACCACTCGTACCGCTCCATTGCCGTCGTCCGGTAGAGGATCATCTTGTGCTTCCACAGATCGATATAGTTCTGCGTCATGGCACGGTTGACCACAAAGAGAAGCTCCGGCGAACGGGACAGCATGGGAAGCACATCGCACGTTTCAAAGCAGATCAGCCTGGTGTCCTCCAGAGCCTCCACATGGATCGACATCTCCGCCTTGAAGCCGACTATGGAAAGATCCATCGTGCAAGCCTCCGCATAGCGGCGCATAAAGCAGTCCGTGATCTCTTCGCCCTTCTTATCGATGATGTAGCCGCGCAGGAGTCCGGACATGAGAAACATGACGTTCTGCTTTTCGGATTCGCTGAGTCTCGTACCCTTTTCAATCGTTTTTTCCGTAGCGATGGCGCGCAGGTCCTCACAATACGCTGTATCGGTGAGTCGCAGAGCGCGCATCAAACGGTCAAAATCTTCGCTCATACAATACCCCCTATCTCTCCTATGTGCTTTTGGGCAGAGAAAAATCTATGCTTATATTATAGCATATTTTGAGCGAAAAAGCATTATCCTATGTTAATCGGAACCATGGAATTTCGCCGTCGTTTTGACGGTTTTTTCCGTTTTGTAATATACCTACAATCTTTGTGTTTGATTTTTGTGCAATTCGGTCAATCTGTACGTATGACTGTCCGGACTTTCTTAGCGCAGTCTGCCAATGGATTGCGCCGTGTATAGGGATAGTTCAGCATTCCATCCAAAAATAAGCAGCGTTATTCAGTATACTCGACGTTTCTATGGAATTCCCGGTATTTCTACGGTATTTGCCCATGGATTTGGCGATCCGGCACACACGCGATTTATACATTTTTCTTATGCCCCCCCCCCGGTTTTTGGTCACTTTGACGAATTGTTGGGGGTTTTGCACAAGAAAAAATCGCTTTCCGCACCGTCCATGGAATCCACTATGCAAACGGGATAACCGGTATCGCTGCCGCTATGGGGATACAAAAACGCCCGCATCTCCGGAGAAGCTCCGAGGACACGGGCGAAACGCTCATTTCATTCCGAGGTACGAAAAATCTATGATAACGCCGCGATGCCGCAGCGGTATGTTCGGCATTCGGTATTCGGGGATCGTGAGACGCTTTGGGAAAACTCTGATTTCCTGTTGTTTTTGCGCTGAATACGCGATGGATGCAGAGGCATCCCCTGGATTTGCTGTAGAGAATCGGCAGATTCTTTACGGGTGCGGTTTACTTGGCAAAGTCCACCGCACGGCTTTCGCGGATGATATTGACCTTGATCTGTCCGGGGTATTCGAGCTCGGCTTCGATCTTCTTTACGATGTCGCGCGCCACGAGTACCATCTGCTCATCGTTGACCTGATCGGGCTTGACCATGATCCGGATCTCTCTGCCCGCCTGAATCGCGTAGGATTTCTCCACACAGTCGAATTCGTTGGCAATTTCCTCAAGCTTGGTGAGCCGTTTGATATAGTTTTCGAGATTTTCACGCCGCGCACCCGGTCTTGCCGCAGAAATGGCGTCTGCTGCCTGTACGATGATGGCGGTGATCGTCTGCGGTTCCACATCGTTGTGGTGCGCCTCGATCGCGTGAATGACCTCTTTGGATTCCTTGTACTTCCGGGCGATCTCCACGCCGAGCTGGACATGGGAGCCCTCCACCTCCTGGGTGAGTGCCTTGCCGATGTCATGCAGGAGTCCGGCGCGCTTTGCGAGTGTGCTGTCCACGCCGATCTCGTCCGCGATCATTCCGGCAAGGAGCGATACCTCGATGGAATGCGCGAGTACGTTCTGACCATAGCTGGTGCGGAATTTCAGTCTGCCGAGGAGCTTGATCATCTCGGGGTTGAAGCCGTGGATGCCGGTCTCGAAGGTGGCGCGTTCGCCTGCCTGCTTGATCGTCTGCTCGACCTCACGCCGTGCCTTTTCGACCATTTCCTCGATGCGGGTCGGGTGGATTCTGCCGTCCTGGATCAGCTTTTCGAGGGCGATCCGGGCAATCTCGCGGCGTACCGGGTCAAAGCTCGACACGGTGATCGCTTCCGGTGTATCGTCGATGATGAGATCCACGCCGGTCAGGGTTTCGATGGTACGGATGTTTCTGCCCTCACGACCGATGATCCTGCCCTTCATTTCCTCACCGGGCAGCGGCACAACGGACACGGTGATCTCGGAGACATGATCGGCAGCGCAGCGTTGGATGGCAAGGGAGAGGATTTCCTTCGCCTTTTCGTCCGCATCCTCCTTGAACTGTTCCTCAAGCTCCACAAGCTTCATCGCCTGCTCATGCTTGACCTGTGTTTCCAGCGCGGCGACCAGCTTTTCGGTAGCCTCCTCCGCGGTCATCCCGGCGATTTTCTGGAGTGCGTCGAACTGCTCCACCTTGACCTTTTCGATCTCCTCATTCAGCTCGGTCGCTTCTCTGAGCTTGGCGTTCAGCTTTTCGTCCTTCTTCTCCATCGCCTCGGTCTTACGGTCGAGAATCTCCTCTTTCTGGGCGATGCGCCGTTCCTGACGGGTGATTTCCGCGCGGCGATCCTTCACCTCCCGGTCAAATTCGTTCTTTGTGCGTAAGATTTCTTCCTTGGCTTCGATAAGGGCTTCTTTTTTCTTGGTTTCGGCGGCTTTGAGACCGTCCTCCAATATCTTCTTTGCCTGAAGCTCTGCGGATCCGATCTCGGCCTCAGCTACGCGTTTCCGATGTACGATACCGAGCGCGAAGCCTCCGCCAAGACCAGCCAGAACCCCGACAACGACAGCGATTACGGTGATGGGATCCATCTGGCACCTCCTTTTCTGTTTTTCATTTTTTCCTTGCATGATTTTGTACCTCGTTCCCCAGAATGCGGGGGTTATTCGACTTTTGAACGTTGCCGACGGTTAAGAAGGCTCTGCTTTCCGGTTGTTTTTGTGCGAAAAGTCATACATCCGGGGTCTTCCGCGCAAAAACGCGATGGATGCAGAGCATTCCTACATTTTCCGGTATTTCTCCGATGCGGCGCGTCTGTGGGCAGATCAACCGGCACTGCGGGAATGGTTCCTGTATCCGTCCGCGCACAGATTGTCCTGCGAAAACGGATGCAGTTTCTACATGTGTGTACCCGATCCCACGTCAGGCGGCAGGGGATACGTACACATAGTACAATATACAATATATTATAGCTTTTTTGCCGTACAAAGTCAAGGTATTATACGAAAATAACGTACTGCGGCGGGGGATTTTTGCACCATTTTTTATGCCGCTGCCGATCGTATGCAAAATTGACGGGAATCGACTGCCGCCGCGAGAGGTAAAAACTGGACAAAAGCCGCGACAGGATCGAGAAAATCCGTGCAGTCCGTTGACAGGAGCGGCAGCGCGTGGTATAATCACTGCATACTTATTATGTCTATAAGGAGTTACTTATAATGAAGGTCTTTTTTATTTGCCTCGCCGTTGGATTTCTGGCGCAGCTCATCGACGGAACGCTTGGCATGGCGTATGGGGTAAGCTGTTCGACGTTCCTGCGCACGTTCGGGGTATCCTCTGCGGTATCCTCCGCCTGTACGCACGCCGCCGAGATTTTCACGACCCTCGCCTCCGGCATCTCCCATCTGTCGATGAAAAACGTCTCCCGTGCACTGTTTGTCCGTCTGGCGATTCCGGGTGTGATCGGCGGTGTGTTTGGCGCGTACATTCTCACGTCCTTTGACGATCGGGTGATCGCACCGTTTATCAGCGCGTATCTGGTGGTGATGGGACTGGTGATTTTCCTGAAGATGTTCCGCAAAAAGGGCGAGACGGTGGAAAAAAAGGTGGGCGCGTGGGTCTGCCCGCAATCCGTCTAAAGCGGGACGAGCTATTACATGCGCGTCGCGCGATGGGGGCCTGACTTAACCTCCCAACAGCGTCCAAATG
>USGH01000127.1 GCA_900554225.1 uncultured Eubacteriales bacterium
CCTGGGGCTCCTTCGGCGAGGGCAGATCCAAAAAGGCAGAGAGCCTGAACAGCGTTGCGGTACCGGAGCTGGAAAGACTTGCCGCTGAGGACAAGCCGTTCATGCTCTTCTTACGGCACATGGATCCCCACTCCCCGTATCTCCCGCCGGAACCGTTTGAAAGAATGTTCTATGCGGGCGACGAAAACGATCCCAACAACCACTCCCTGGATCCCGTGTACGACTTCCTGCCGTTCCGCGATTATTTCTGCTCCTGGTTCCCGCCGAAATGCACCGATGCCGAATACATCTGCGCACAGTACGACGGCTCCATCGCATACATGGACGCTTCCATCCGCATCATTCTCGATAAGCTCGAATATCTGGGCATCGCGGACGATACCATCGTTGTGTTCACCTCCGACCACGGCGAAACCCTGTACGATCACGACTGCTACTTCGACCATCACTCCATGTACGACAACTGCCTGATCGTGCCGCTTGCCATCAAATTCGGCAAGGGCTGCAAAAAGTACTTCCGCGGCTGCAAGCACGTTCAGACCTACGCCTACGAAAAGGACATCATGCCCACTATCCTTGCGATGCTCGGTATCGAGACCGATGTCAAGTTCGACGGCAGAAACCTCTTCGACGTTCTGGACGGGAAGGTGCCGGAAGAACCGGAATGCTACATCACCGAGGCTACCTGGATGCGTAAGCACGGTTGGCGTACCCCGGAATGGAAGCTCATGGTCGCTCTCGAACCCGACTTCCACTTCAAGCCCGAGATCGAGCTGTATAACCTCATCGAGGACCCGAAGGAAAACCACAACGTCGCCGACAAATATCCGGAGGTCGTGGAGCTTCTGAAGAAGCGGATGCTTGACCATGTCGCAAAGCGCGAAAAGGAAACCGGCAGAACCGCTCCGATCTACACAAACCTCAACTGGAATGGCTTCGGCAGACCGTTTACCTCCTCCGAGGAAGCCTATCGCACCATGCACATCGGCAATCCCGAGGACGCGAAACGGCTCCAGGAAATCAAGAAGCAGGACTAAGGATCCTCTGATTTAAGGTTATTTTTGCGATAAAAGCCCTTATATTTCAGCCTTTTATCGCAAAAATCCGATTGATTCAGAGCATCCCTGAGGAAACGCTGATTTGCGATGGATTCCCGCGCAAAAAAAACAATACAAAAAGGATAGTATCATGCAAAGAACTGTTGTTGTGGGCATGGGGCATATTGGACACCGCCATGCCAGAGCGTATACGGAATGCGAACAGGCGCAGCTGGTTGCCGTTTGCGATCGCGTGGAAGAGCTTGCGCGCGCTGCCGGTGAGAAATTCGGTGTGCCGTACTTCACCTCGGCAAAGGAATGCTACGCCGCCATGCAGCCGGACATCGTCAGCATCACGACCGGCGGATACGAATACTCCAGCGACCACTATGAGCCGACCATGCAGGCATTCGAGGCAGGCTGCAACGTCCTTGGCGAAAAGCCGATCTCGAATGACCTCCGTCACGCCACAGAGATGGTCGAAACCGCGGCAAGGCTCGGTCTGTGCTACGGCATCGACATGAACCACCGCTTTACCCCCGCCGCACGTCAGGCAAAAAAATGGCAGGACGACGGCAGAATCGGCAGCCTCTTATTCTGCAATATGGCACTGTGGATCGGCAAATTCATGCCCCTCGACTCCGTTTACTATCATCTCAAGGCACTCAATCCCCATTCCGTGAACATCATGCAGTATTTCTGCGGCCCCATCAAGGAGGTCTCCACCTTCGCGATGAAGGCACCCGGCAGAGACATTTACTCCACGCAATCCACGGCAATGCGGTTTGAAAACGGTGCGGTCGGACATCTCACCTCGTCCTACGACATCAAGCGCGGTCATCCCATGGAACGCTGTGAGGTCGCGGGGACAGATGGACGTTTCGTGTTCGAGGATATGTGGCGTGAAGCGACCCTGTATCCCGCCGAAACCTACGTCAAGGAGGTCTATACCAACCCGATCTTCGACGGCTTCGAGAGCTTCTACGACACTTTCCGCGATCGTATCCACGCTTTCGTGCGTCAGGTTGATGCCGGCTGTAAGCCCGAGGAGATCGACGGCAGCGGTAAGGAAGGTCTGGAGGCCTCCCGCGTCATCCACGCCATGATCCGCTCTGTGGAAGAAGGCGGCGCGGTCGTCCAGGTCAAGGATATCACCGAATAAGCAAACGTTCCTGCGGAGCGTCTTTCAGAAAGCAACCGTTCCCCGCATCTCCAAGGAGGTAGATATGGCGACTGTCATAGGCGATGAGTTTTTCAGCGACAGCTGTAAGATTCGTATCATCGACGCACTGCACAATCACGCGCACGGCGACACGCATTCCCATCTGTTTTACGAAATGGTGTATGTGCGTACCGGCTTCACGCTGCATTCGTGCGAGGGCGAGATCGAGATGCTGTCGGCGGGCAACCTGTTCTTCATCCGTCCGGGCGAGGAGCACGCCTACATCAACGCGCAGCAGGTCAAGCTGTACAACTGCATATTCTACGGCGAAGCACTGGGCGATCAGCTGACGGAGTTGGCGAAGCTGCCCGGACTGCGGGAATTGTTCATCGGCGAGGATACAAAATCGTCGGACAGGAGCGGCGCAGGACACAGCGAAGGCACAATGCAGAACCGTATTTTGCGGATCGATGTGGGCGAACGCCGGAACGTGGAGACGATGCTTGAGGGGATCATGCGCGAATACGACGTGCGGGATACCGGGTGGGAAAGCTCCGTCAAGGCGCGGTTGGTGCTGTTTCTCGTGCGCTACTCCCGGCTCTTTGCGGCACAGCGTGAAAAACGGCGGGAAGGCAGCGACGACTATTACGGCTATATCTACAAGGTTCTCGAATACGTCAACGAACACTACTGCGAGGACGTGACCATGACGGAGCTGTCCGCGGTCACGGGGCTTTCACCGGATTACATGGCACGCCGGTTCAAAGCGGTGATGTATATGTCCCCCTCCGAGTATGTGCGCAAATTCCGGATCGCCAAAGCCATGGAATTTCTCTGCAACACGTCCCTCTCCATCGCCGAGATCGCCGCACAGACCGGCTTCTCCGATGTCAGTCTCTTCTCCCGCGTTTTCAAAACCGCCGTCGGTCTGCCCCCTGCCTCGTATCGCAAGAATCTCCGCGAGGATATATAGAGGAAAGGGAACGCCAGATGACGGGATTGACTTCCCAGCGTTTAGAAATACCGCGGCAGGCGCAAAAATACCCTGAAAGCAACATTTCCCCGCGCATTCCTGTTTTTCCTTTCCCCAAACGATGGGAAAAGGATGCGGGAATACCTTTTCAATGCGGGCTTTCCCGCAGCATCAAACATATTTCGTACTTCTCAATGGGATGATTCCCGGAAAGGATATATCAATGGAAAAAATTTTCAAGAGTGCCGTCGTCGGTATGGGCGGTATTGGTCATCAGCACGCAGCCTGCATCCAGCACGACCCTCTGGCAGAGCTTGTCGCGGTCTGCGATCTCAATAAGCAGAAAGCGGACGACGCCGCGGAAAAATTCAAGGTCCCGGCGTTCTACTCCCTCAAGGAAATGCTTCTCGCGCATCCGGAGATCGAAGTCGTTCATGTGACGACCTCCGGCTTTGAAAACGGTTCGTGGCACTTTGTTCCCGCTATGGAAGCCCTCGACGCCGGCAAGCACGTGCTTGTGGAAAAGCCGATCTCCAACAACATCGAGGAAGCCCGTCAGCTCGTCGATTTTGCCGCCCGCAAGAATCTGTACCTCGGCTGCAACCTGAACCACTACTTCAGCGGTCCTGCGTTCCGTGCGGATGAGCTGATGGCAAACGACAGCATCGGCGAACAGGTTTATGCGCTGACCAAGGTCGGCTTCGACGGTTCTGCTGTGAATGTAGCCAGAGCGGATAAATTCGATCGCATGAATATGCCCTACGCACATGCCAAGGCATTCCTGACCCATCCCTTCTCCGTGATGCGTCACTACTGCGGCGACATCTCCCACATCCAGTGCTTCATGGAAAAGCCCGGTGCGCGCCGTCAGTCCGAGGATCTGATGATGTCCATCACCTCTGTACATATGAAGTTCGAGAACGGCTGCGTTGGTTATATGCTTTCCCAGAGAGGCGACGCCAACTTCGGTCTCGGCGGTTGGTGGAGCTTCGAGCTTGCCGGTACGCACGGTACGTTCTGCATCGAGAACTGCGTTGAAAAGCTCACCTATTGGAAACAGGGACAGGCACCGGAGGTCTTCAACACCGGTATCACCGATTTCTGCGCAACCTTCCCGCTCCGTATCCACGCGTTCTATGAGGATCTCGTAAACGAAGTGCCGAGAGAACACCTCCGCGCTTCCGGCAGAGACGCCCTCGCGACCATGGAATATATCTTCGCTGCCATCGATTCCTACGAATCCGGCGGAGAAATCGTTCGTCCGCATGCACTCCCCGCATTCCACGGCGACCCGACCATCATCCACTGATCCAAGCCATACAACACAAAAGCTCCGCCTCATCAAAAATGGGACGGAGCCTTTTTGGTATGTAGGAAAATAAATCGAAAAAAGAAAATCAGGAAACAGAAGAATCTGTATCTCCAGAAATGGAGCAGCCAAACAAAACAGGAAAGAAACGATACGTATTCTCGCGCTTCTACGATAGCGCAGACACAAACGTCTAAAATGCAAAGCGATACAGCGAAAAACCCACCCGAAAGAACCCGCAAAAACTCTATTCAATCCCTTTTCATAAAGTTCTTGCTAAAGCTGGAAGAAGCGTCCCCGTTTCCCCGTTTCCCCGTTTCCTCGTTCCCCTCAGGCGCGGGTTTTCAGCAGCTTCTCGATAGCGGCGATCTTCACAGCGCAGGTCAGAATCTCGACCGCCTGCTTCAGCTCGTCGATTTCCGGGAAGGTCGGCGCAATGCGGAGCGCACTGTCGGCAGGATCGCGGCTGTACGGATAGACGGAGCCGGCAGGGGTCAGGGTCACACCGACGGAACGGCAGATCTGGTAGACACGACGCGCACAGCCCTCCATGCAGTAGAGGGTCAGGAAGTAACCGCCGCGCGGCTTCGTCCAGTGGGCAATGTCGAGTCCGTCCAGCTCCTTGTCAAAAATATGTTCCACCATCTCGAATTTCGGGCGGATGATCGCCGCGTGCTTTTTCATGTGGGCGCGAATCCCGTCTGCGTTCTTGAAGAACTTCACGTGGCGCATCTGGTTGATCTTGTCAAAGCCGATGGTCTGCGTCGCAAGGATCGGGCGGATCTGCTCCAGGTTCTTCTCACTCGCCGCCATGATCGCCAGGCCGGAACCCGGGAACGTGATCTTCGACGTGGACGCAAAATAGAAGATGTTGTCCTCCGTGCCGTATTCCTTCGCGCGCGCAAAGATGTCCGCCAGATGCACATCCTCATCGTACAGCTCGTGTACGGCGTAGGCGTTGTCCCAGAAGATCCGGAAATCCGGTGCCGCGGGCTTCATTGCTGCAAACAGCTCCACCGTTTCGTCCGAATACGTGTAGCCGTCCGGGTTCGAGAACTTCGGCACACACCAGATGCCCTTCACCGACGGATCCGAGCAAGCCAGATCGTATACCGCATCCATGTCCGGACCGTTCGGCGTCATCTTTACCGGCACCATTTCAATGCCCAGCGTCCGGCAGATCGTGAAGTGACGGTCGTATCCGGGAGACGGGCAGATGAACTTGATCCGTCCCTGTCTGCACCACGGCTCATGACCGCCTGCCACACCAAAGAGCATACAGCGCAGGATCGTGTCGTACATCGCGGTCAGAGAGGAGTTGCCCAGAATGAGAAGCTGCGATGCCGGAATCCCGTATAGCTCGCTGAACAACCGCTTGGTTTCCGGAAGACCATCAAGAATCCCGTAGTTTCGGCAGTCCAGACCCGATTCCGAGAAGCAGTCGCCGCGATCGCCAATGATGCCGAGCATATCCGACGACAGATCCAGCTGCATCTGACTCGGCTTGCCGCGTGTCAGGTCGAGCGTGAGGTTCATGTCCGACCAGCGATCCAGCTTCGTGTGTTCGGCTGCCAGAATTTCGTTTAACTCCGCCGCTGTGTGTTCCGTGTACCGTTTTTTCATATATCGCATTCTCCCGCTAAAATATTTTTCGTTTTGTTTTTCGCAAAATGGATCACTTCAATAAGCCGGACAGGATCTTTTCCTCCGCTTCCTCGTGCGTGAGCCCCAGCGTCATCAGCTTCAGGATCTGGTCGCCCGCGATCTTGCCGATGGCAGCTTCGTGAATCAGTCTGGCGTCTACGGAATTGGCGCAGATCTCCGGGATCGAACGGATCTTTGCGTTGTCCATGATGATCGAGTCGCATTGCACGTGACCAAAGCAATCCGTGTTGCCCGTCAGCTTCGGATAAAACAGCTGCGTCGATTCTCCCTTGGCGACCGAACGGGAATTGATCTGCGCCCGGGAGCCTTCGCCGTTCAGAATCACCTGTGTGTCGCTCACCACATCCTGCTTGCCGTCCGAGAGGATCCGTTCCTGAATCGAGACCTGTGCGTTTTTGCCCGCCGTGACGACGGTTTTGCGGTGCGTGGAATCGATGCCGCCGATCTGAACCGTCTCCATTTCGAGAAATGCACCCTCGTCCAGATCCGCGATGGTCGTCGGGTTCATGATCCGCTCTCCGGTGCCGATCCCCTCGCCGTAGTGCTTTTCAATGTATCGCACGTGGGAATTTTTGCCGATCTTGAAGGAATGCACACCATCGTGGTCGGATTTCTCGTCGCCCTCGTTGTGGATGCCGCAGCCTGCCACGATCAATACGTCGCAGTCGTCGCCAATGTAGAAATCGTTGTAGACCATCTCCGTGATCCCTGTTTTCGTGATGATCACGGGAATGTGGACGGACTTGTTCTTCGTGCCGTCCTTCACATAAATGTCGATGCCGGATTTGTCCGTTTTCGATTCGATGGTGATATATTCCGTGTTTTGCCGTCCCGCAAGCTGACTGTTCTCGCGGATATTGTATGCGCCTTCGGGAACACCGTGCAGATCGGCGATCTTTTCGAGCAGTCCCCGGCGGATGTCTTCGTTGTTCATGCTGTTACCTCCGCGCATTATCGGTTATTTCGTACATACGGCGGGCGCACAGGCGGTATCCCCCAACTTGCAGCAGACCTTGTCGAACGCACCGTCGATCTGCGGCAGGATCTCGTCCGGTGTGCCGCGCCCCGCTAAGTGACCATCCGCGATGAGCAGTACCTCGTCCGCCTGGGAGATGATCCGCTCCTGGTGGGATATGATGATGATCGTCGCACC
>USGH01000128.1 GCA_900554225.1 uncultured Eubacteriales bacterium
CAGATCCTCTCGGAGGAATTGGAGCCCTATTTCGCCGGAGACCGCACCGCGGAAGCCACAGCGGAGATCATCGAGAAGCGGGCGGGGATCTATTTGGCTGAATGATATGCAGCGGGCGGTATGACATGCAGCGGGCGGCATAGAATGCAGTACGTAAAATGCAGAATTTGTGTGTGGATTTGGAACACAGAAAATAGTACAGACAGACGGTGAACGAAATATACAAACAAATGCACCCCCGTTTGCTCCGGTCAGAGCCTGCAGGGGTGCGTTTATTTACAGGGAATTTTTACTGTTCCTTATTGTATGCCTCGATGAGCTTTTCCATCAGCTTATCGTAGGATTCCGCTTTCTTCTGGTATTCCGACACAAAATTGTTGTTGCCCTTGGAAATGAGCGTGCGGAAGATCTGTCCCACGGAATCGAGGGCGTAGGAGTGGAGCAGCGCGAAATCGAAATACACGCCGTCTAAGATGATGTCGAATATGGCATCCACATTCTGGTCGCGTGCAAATTTCTCCTTCAGCAGCGTGCTGAAATACACGTCGGTCACGGTGCGGTACGATTCCGCCGCAAAGGCTTCCAGGAACGCACAGGTCGCTTCCCGGTTTGCAATATTGGTGATCGGGATCGAGAGCGTCGTTGTGGAGTCGTGGACGGCGGTGCTGTAATTCTCCTGCGCTTCGTCAAACTTCGGGAAGGGCAGAATGGCATAATCGCTTTCCATATCGCGGAGCAGCGACGAGGTTTCCGCGCGGAACGGCAGGAACATCAGCGTGTCCTCCGAGAATTTCGCAACGATCGCGTTTTCGCCCTCAACGGTTGGCGGCGCGCTGTAGGTACCCGGATTCTCGTACATGAGCGCATACAGCATTTCCGTGAATTTCACGGAACGTTCGTTGTTCAGGACGAGATGCGGATAGCCGTTTTCATCCATTTCGCTGAACCGAATGTCCGCGCCGCCGACCAGATAGTCGAGCATACTCGACGTTGTGGAGGAATAGCCGTATATATCGCCCTCGTCCTTTTTGCCGTCGCCGTTTACATCGACATACACACCGCTGACATAGGTCTGCATGATGTCATAATTCCAGTCCCCGGCAAGCACAAGGTCATAGAGATCGTTGATGGGACCATACTGGTTTTCAAACAGCGTATTGTTCACATACAGAACGCCCATATTCATCAGGAGCGTCAGCGTTGCGTCCCCGGTCAGATAATAGAGTCGGTTCTTGCCGATTGTCGCGGCATCGATGAATTTCTGCGCCCACCACGGCTGCTCGAGATCGATATAGTCAAGGTCATAGAAATTGAAGTAGTAGCCCTCCGTGGACTGCTGCATCATCTGCCACTGCTTGCCGGCAACGATGTGATATTCGTCCACACCGGCGGTCACGGCTGTTTTCGCATCGACCGGCGGATCTCCCGCGATCGGAACGATTTTGACATTGAGCCGCTCCTCCACGTTGAGATTGCGTGTATAGATCGCCGCGTCGAGCACATCTCCCGTGTCCTCCTCGACATACAGCTCCTCCTTATGCTTATCCGCGTCTACGTGGAGAATATGGATCTCCGCGCCCGCAAAATCCAGCGTATCGGGCAGCGTATCCGGCGTATTCTGCCGTGTCCGCTCCGTTTCCGCCGTTGTTTCCGTGGCGGCATCTGTGGATTCGCTGGCGAAATCGGTCTCCGGCTTTTCCGTATCGCCAGCGCAGGATACGGCGGCAGGAGCCACTAAGAGAAGTGCCAGCAAAATTGCAATGGTTTTTTTCATGCTATACCTCCAATGGAATAATGGTTCGTTTCTGTATGGCTTCCGATTCAGAAGAAATTCTCTGTGCGTGGGACAGATCGCGTCACGATTCAGCAAAACAGTATTCCCTCTCCACTGCCGTACCAAACACCGGAGAATTTTCCCGTTCTGCGGGGAAATTCTCAAGAGTGGGATGGATCGCTTTATTGTTCAGCTACAGCTTATTCCCACTCGTTACTTACAAGCCCAACATCGGAAAAAATACCCGTTTCGCGGGGATTTTTTCAAGAGTGGGATGGATCGCTTTATTGTTCAGCTACAGCTTATTCCCACTCAGTCGTCGCCGTGCAGGACCTTTTCGATGATCTCGTCCACGGCCTTCTCCACCTTCTGGCGGTTGGCGGCTTCCTTGGAGGCATAGTCGAAGGAGTCCGCTACCGCGTTGGTCTGCAGGAAGTTCAGGATGTCCGTCTTGTTGGTGTACGCCAGCGAAATGTCGAAATTGCGGCTTGCGAAGATCAGATCCAGCATCTCCGCGGAATCCGTGTCGCGCGCGTTCCGGTTGGTCAGCGTGTAATCGTAGTACGCCGGCAGGACCGTGTCGTGCGAGAACATCTGGAGCGCCTCCGTGATCAGCCCCGTGCGCGTGAGATCCTGCGCCGATTTCGGAACGGACAGAGAGTGCGCGTTGCCGTACTGGAACGTGCTGTAGTACCGATCCTGCGCTTCGTTCAGCTTCGGCACCGGGATGATCCCGAAGTCGGACTGCATATCGCCCGCGATCAGGTTGACGCCCGACAGCGCGAGAATGTAAAAGCCCATCTGGTCCGCCATAAAGATTTTGCGGAACTCGATCCACTGGTTCGCCATGCCGTCGTAGCGGTTGCAGTTCAGGACGAAGTTGCTGTTCGACTTCTTCATGAAGCCGTTGATCCGCTCCATGGCGCTGACAACCTGCTCGCTGTTCAGCCTATAGTTGTACGTACCGTCCGGATTCAGCTCGATGAGCTTCGCGCCGGTCCCGATGAGCAGCGGGGATACCGATTCGTCCTGCAGGCCAACGCCGAACACATCCTCGCCCCACTTCATCTCGCCGTCGCCGTTTACGTCCACCGCGATCGATTCCGCGTAGGATTGCAGCAGATCGAGCGTCCACTTGCCCTCGCGCACCGTGTCGTACAGATTCGGGATGCCCGCCTTGTCCGTCAGCGCCTTGTTGAACAGCATGAGCCACGACGCCTTTTTGCCGTTCAGCGCACTGTCGCCGAGCGCGTAAAACGTCTTGTCGCCCACACGGATGCCCTCCATGGTGGAGGAATCCCACCACGCCTTCTCAAAATTCACGTAGGGCAGGTCGTTCATGTTCGTGAGATAGCCGTCTACCGCCACGGACGCCTGGTTCTGCACCGTGGTCTGGAGCAGATCGAACGCGTCGTCGCCGCTTTGGATCAGCTTTTTCGCCACGTCGCTCGGGTACGTCTCCAGATTCTTCGCGATGGTCACGCCGAACCGATCCGCGATCCGATTGTTCCGCTCGAACACGGCGTCGTTGATGCGCTCCCCGGTCAGCTCGTCCACGGCGATGTCCTGCACGCCCCACGCCACGGAGCCTGCCTCATAAAGATGACCGAGGATCGTGAAGGTGTAGTCTTCGTAGTCCTTGTTGTCCGTCGGCAGCTCGTCCAGGGTCGCCGGATCCACTTCCGTTTCCGCCACGGCGACGGTGTTTCCGTCCGTGTTCGCGCTCGGGTTGGTATCCGTGCCGCCCTCCGTCTCCGCCGTCGAACCGTTCCCGCAGGAGGACAGCGGCAGAGCGGCAGCCACAAGCAGCGCTAAGAAAATCGCAAGTCGTTTTTTCATAAGAAACTCCAAATTATGTAATATTCCGGCATTCCGCCATATGCTGTATCCAGTATAACACATTTCTCATGGAATTGCAAGACCTTTGTTGTGATTTCCCACAAATCTACACAAATATTGACAACTGTAGTTATCACAAACAACAAAAACAGAGAGTCTCCAAAGAAACTCCCTGTTTTGATATATGAGGCAATCAGAAGAAATTCCTTTCCCAGTATAAAGCTTTTGCCGAGCTTTTCTCGAAAAGCGACCCCGTTCCCCCGTTCCCCCGCTGGGATCATTCGATCCCAAAACGGACAAAGGCATAGCGATCCACGTAGCCGGGGCATTCTCTGCCGTGCCATTCCTTTTCAAAGGAGAAGGTGCCGGGGCCCACGCCATACGGTTCCGGATCCGGACGGTGGTGCGGTCCCATCAGGTTGCGCATCGCGTTTGCCACATCCAGGGTGATCGTGTTCTCCCCTTCGCGGAGGTACGGCGCAAGCTCCATTTCGCGGTGGAAGAGCATCTCTCCCGCCGGGGTTCCGTTCACGGCAACGTCGCAGGTCGCGAATCTGCCGCCGAGCTTCAGCACCGTGGGATCGCCCGCCCTGTACGTGTACGGGAACGATACGTGCAGGTGTCCGCCAAAGAACGGATAGCCGTCCTGCACCACGTCGCGCACGCATACCGTCGGCTTCTGGGCTGTGAGGGTGAAGCTGCCGCTGTAGCACTCGCTGTGGCGCGCATCCGGCGTGAAGCCCGCGTCCGTTTCGATGGCAAAATCGCCGACGAGGTACGCGCACTCGATCTCCGTATCGAACACAAGGCAGTTGCGCAGGGATTCGGACACGCCGCTGTAGAGCACCTCATATACGTACGGTCTCTGGTAATGATGGAGCTTGACCACCACGTCGTTCTCCCCCGCGCGGACCGCGTGCGCGATGTCGTAGCATTCGAATTTCCGGTCGAACCACCAATCGCCGTTTGCGGACACAGGCACGCCGTTGACGGTGACAGCTTCCTGCCCCATCACATCCAGCACCAGACGCAGCTTTGCCGGGACATCGCGCACCGTGAACCGATACCGGAGCCAGATGTCCGCGTCCACCCGATCGCGCAGGAGGTTGTCCTTGATCCCGTAGAGGGAGTACGGCTCGTCGAAATGCACACCGTCCAGGGACAGGGACGCCAGATCAAGGGTCATCATGTTCTCCGGCTTTTCCGCAAACGCCATGATCTCCGGCACCGGGATATACGCCTTCGCGCGCGGCTCTTCCACGACAACGAGCGTGTCCGCCTCGCCGTTCACGAGATACACCACGCTGCCCGCGTCCGCGAACCGGGTGCGAACCGTAATACCGTGCGCGTATCTTTCCCCGTATACGGGCGCGGTCGAGAAGTCCTCCATGGACACCGCGGCAATCGTTTTCGCGCCGGGGAAGTAGAGGGACACGTCGTCGAGGGTGTTCTCCGTAATGTTCGTGACAAAAACGAGCTTGGAGCCGTCCGGCAGAATGCGCGTCATCTTGCGCAGCGCGTCCACGTTTTTGCCGTCCCGCTCGATCACGGCGTCGCGATAGGCAAGCAGCTCCTCAAAGGTGATGTTCGCGCGCAGCCAGGAGAGATCCGCCGCTTCACCATCCACGCACGCCGGCGCATCCTGATAGAGCCACAGCTTACCGCCCTGTGCGAGGTATTCCCGGAGCATTGCGCACGTCTCGTGGTCAAGGGAGTACGTGAACGGGATCACCACCGCGTCATAGGTGCATTCGCCCACGATGAGCCTGCCGCCCTCCACACGCGCGTACTTCTTCATGAGATTTTCGTCGCCGTAGTGGTAGGGGATCTGATTCTGCCCCAGAAGTCTGGACAATCCGAAGAAGTGTCCCTCGATCTCGGAGAGCGAGCCGGTGCCTTTTTTATACTTCATATACGCGCCGTGGATCGGATGGACGACGAGGATCGGGGCGTATTCCCTGCCCTCTGCCAGCGCGGCACCGAGATTGGCATAATGACGGTCGAACGCCGCGAAGGAGGACTGCCACGGGTTGTGCTCGGAATAGTGGAGCGGATAGTCGCGCTTTCTCTGCCCGCGTTCGCTGTACGGATACAGGTGCTGGCACATCAGATTCACGCCGGACGCATACTGGACGTCGGCGATACGCTTCAGCTCCGTCGGAGACACGTCCCAGCCGCAGCACGCGAACATCTCGGACAGCGCCTTTTTCTTCCCGAGCTGTGCGCAGACGGATCCAAGCTGCTTCGGCGCAATGTCGTCGGAGATGCCGCGGTCCTGCAGCGCGGAGATCACGCTGTTCAGCTTGCTGCCCTGCTTCTGCTCGTAGTGCAGCGCGTACAGCACCGCCAGGCGGATGGCGTCCTCCTTGGACGTCTACGCCTCAGCCCCTCGCACCATTCGTAGACGATTTTGACCCAGTTGTTGATAAACTGCTCGTGGAGGAGCTTGTAGTAGTCGATGCGGAATTTGTCCGCGCCGTCGAAATCGAAGAAGATGGCGGGCAGTCCGGGATAGATCTCGTAGCCGTAGGTCTCCCGGAACGTGCGGGGCAGCGTGTTCGAGTAGGTGTGTCCCCAGCGGAAATACTGCGGCTCGTCGGTGAAGAAGCCGGGCATGGCACCGCCGAAATCCGCACCGCACCGTTTTTCGTATTCCTCGTGGGTCAGATGCAGAAATTCCTTTGTGATCTCGCCGTCCAGAACATCGACATAGCTGCGGTCGTACTGGCGGTAGAGACGGAGGTATTCCTTCGCACCGCAATCGGATGTGACCCAGGTGAAGGAGCCGTCGTCGTTTTTCGTGTACGCCGCCACGGTGTCCTCGTCGCACGGGAACGTATCGGTGTACTCCCACAGGAGCCCTAAGGCGAAATTCTTCTTATCGTGCAAGAGCTTTCCGCCGGCAAAGCCGCTGGGCCATCCGTTTTCGTCATATGCCCACGCTTCCATACCGCGCTTTTTCGCCTCGTCGATGCAGACGTTCACGGCGTGGAACCATTCGTCGGAGAGGTATTCCGTTTCGAGACCGCCGCGTGCGTGCATGAAGAAGCCGCTCATTCCCAGCTCCTGCATACGACCGATCTGACGGCGCAGCTCCCCCTCCTCCAGCCGATCGTTCCAGCTCCAGAACGGGATACTGCCGTAGGACGGAGCCGTCTCGCGGATTTTCTTGATGGTATCGCTCATTTGGATTTTCTCCTTTATGTAGAATCCGAAAACGCCGTGCCGCAGATTCGTGTCCACCGCACGGCGTTCTTGTTTTTCACGTTATTTCTTCTGCATCGCTTCGGATTTATTTGTCGAGTGCGTAGAAGCCGGTGTTCTTATCCGTTCTGTGCGTCCACATACCGCGGGTGAAGTCCGGGATATCCACGGGCATACTGCCGTTTGCGATGGAGATCTCGGACAGCGGGGTGATCGCCATCCATGCCGCGGTGTCGTAGGTGTCGATCGGGGGAACCATGCCGTCGCGCAGTGCGGAGAAGTATGCGTCGAACACGAGCCAGTCCATGCCGCCGTGACCGCCCTTGACACCCTCCTCTTCAAAGTGCTTCCAGACCGGGTGCTCCCATTCCTTGCGGTATTCCGCGACGTTGTTGAAGTTGTCGTGGCCGAATTCCACGCACTTGCCGTCGATGTAGACCATGTTTTCCGTCTCGCC
>USGH01000129.1 GCA_900554225.1 uncultured Eubacteriales bacterium
TTATCTTTTCCGAGAGAGCCGAAATTACAAAGTCCAAACAGCTCATAAAAAGGCATATTGATACCGGAGCCACGCTTGCCATGCCCACGTCTACCGGAACTGCCTGCGATATCGGACATTAGATGACCTAACCAGTTTGCTACGCCGCAGAACAACTTTGATAAAAAATTGTTTCCCTGCAACTCAAAGGTTTCTGTGTCGATCGTGATGATTTTTCCATTTGAAATAAAAGTGGACGTACTTGTGAACTGATTCAGAATGGAGAAAAACAAGCCTATGATATCCGGGGAATGCGCGAGCGACTTCAAGTGGTGTGTGCCAGCGGACATATCGACAAGTCCACCGGTGTCCGATGTATACCGTTGGTCGTAGTTCACCCTGAACTTTCTTTCGAGAAAACCGATGGCGCTCGCGACCTTATCATTTTTGCCATTCCACCCGTTCAGCTTCGCAAAGATCTTGACACACTTGTCTACCTGCGCATCCGTCCAATTGCCGAGCTTGCTGTCTCCCGGCGCACCAACCAGAAAAACATCAATAAGGCCGCCGATCGCACCACAACCTGCCGCTATGAGATAGTCGTATTTATCACATTTATCATTATGTTGAAATAGATCACGGTTTTCCTTACTGTCTGCGATCAGTGCCTTGGATGAGATCTGTGGGTTCATATACCGCTCCTAAAATAGCTACGAGACTGTGTAAAGCAAGTATAGCATAAATTGTGAAATATTGCAACCCCATGAAGCGTCTGCATGGACATTGATTGTCTATAAACACAAGAAAAATTGACTGACATATGTAGTTCGATGTAAGTGGCACTGCCATCCAAGATTTCATATGCAAAAAAAGGACACAGCTCCATGTAGAACCTGTGTCCCTTGTGTTGTTTGTTTTGCGAGAGTCCGTTTCCGGATACTTATCTCTTGGAGAACTGGCTTGCGCGACGTGCGGCTTTGAGACCGTACTTCTTTCTTTCCTTCATACGAGGGTCTCTCGTGAGGAAGCCTGCCTTCTTGAGAAGCGTGCGGTAAGAATCGTCAGCGAGGAGGAGCGCACGGGAAACGCCGTGACGGATCGCGCCTGCCTGACCGGAGATGCCGCCGCCCTTTACGTTGGCAACGATGTCGTACTTGCCTACGGTGTTGGTAACGCCGAACGGCTGATTGATAACGAGCTTGAGGGTTTCAAGACCGAAATACTCGTCGATGTCACGGCCGTTGATGGTGATCTTGCCGGAACCGGGATACAGACGAACGCGGGCGATGGAGCTCTTTCTTCTGCCGGTACCGTAGAAATAAGGCTTTGCGCTGGTATATAACATGGTAAATCCCTATCCTTTCTTCTTACAGTTCGACTTCGCAAACAACCGGCTTCTGCGCCTGCTGCTTGTGTTCGCTGCCTGCGTATGCCTTCAGGCGGGTGATCGCCTTACGACCGATGGAGTTGTGCGGAAGCATACCCTTTACGGCAAGCTCCATTGCGAATTCCGGGCGGGTAGCCATCAGCTTGCGGTAGCTGGTTTCCTTCAGACCGCCGATGTAGCCGGAATGGGTGCGGTAGAATTTCTGGTCGAGCTTCTTACCGGTGAGAACGGCCTTGTCGCAGTTGATGATAACAACGTATTCGCCGCAGTCAACGTGGGGCGTGAATTCGGGACGATGCTTGCCCCGGAGAATATTGGCGGCAGTAACGGCGGTCTTACCAAGCGGTTTGCCGGCTGCGTCAATGATATACCAACCGCGTTCAACGGTTTCCGGTTTTGCCATGTATGTGGACATTGCGTGATTCCTCCGAATGAACATATTTGAATCCTGCACGGCACAAAGATACCATGCGGATTCCGAACGATGATATTATACCACGCTGCGGTGCGCGTGTCAATAGGTTTTTTGAAAAAAATCCGATTATTTCAATTTAGCTCCGGAAAAGCTCCCGTTTTCTCGCAGATTCTCGTCGTTTGACCCGCCTGATACGTGTTGGTGCGGAAAGAAAAATGCCGTCGTGTGAAAACGTAACATTTCACCTCTTGACCTTTCCCGCCATTTATGGTACTATGTAGACAAACTGCGTATCATATGTCTGCCGCTGGTAAACGGCATAGAAAACATATATAAAATGGTAGGAACACGCGCCGCGACGACGGTTTTGCGGTTCCGGAAAGGACAACTATGGAACTGTTCTATCATAAGCCCGCTTCGGTTTGGACGGAAGGCAATCCCATCGGCTGCGGTCGGCTCGGTGCTGTCGTGTACGGCAGATACGACCACGAGATCATCCAGATGAATGAAGAATCCCTCTGGAGCGGCGGTTACGATCCCCATGCCGACAATCCGGACTGCGCGGCGCATCTGGCGGAGATCCGCGAGGCGATTTTTGCCGGAGACTACGCGCGCGGCGAGGCACTTTCCGAGAAATATATGATCTGCCGGGGCGAGGGCAGCCACAGACATCGCGGCAGAATGGCATACGGTTCCTTCGAGACCGCCGGGGAGCTGCACATCGATTTCGATTACGGCACACCGGAGCCGCAGATCACCGACTACCGCCGTGCGCTCGATCTGGAGACCGGCCTGGTCAGCGTGTCCTATATGGTGAACGGGGTCGCGTTCCGGCAGTATGTGTTTGCCTCTCTTGCCGCCGGATTTTTGTTCTGCCGCTATGAATCGGACGCACCGTTTTCCGCCACGGCTCGATTGGTCCGTGAGGAAGCGACTGCCGGTGCTGCGGAAGGGGAACTGACGTTGACCGGTGTGTTCCCGGAAGGTCTGGCATACGGTGCGGTCGCGCGGATCGTTCCCGAGGGCGGCACGGTATCCACAGCGGACGGCGCATGGACCGGACATGGGATCACGGCGTTCCATTGCCTCATCGACATCCGCACCACGTATGAGCCGCCGCGGCCGGATGAGGGACACGTCCTTTCGCAGGATCCGGCGATCTGTATCCGCCGCTGCCGGGAAAATCTCTATCGCCTGACCGCATATGACCGGGAAAGCACACAGGAGCTCTACCAGGAAAGCGGCAAGATCCTGACCGGACTGATGAACCGTGTCAAGCTCGATCTGCCTCTCGCGGAAGGAGAATGCGATCTGCTGCCGACCGATGAACGGCTGCTGCGTGTCCGGAAGGGCGAGCGGGATACGGGACTGTTCGTCCTCTATTTCGCGTTTGGCAGATACCTGCTCATCTCTTCCTCGTACCATTGCCGGCTGCCCGCAAATCTTCAGGGGGTGTGGGCGGATACCTATCTGACTCCGTGGATGGGCGACTACCACATCAACATCAACATCCAGATGAACTATTGGCTTGCCGAAACCTGCGGACTGCCGGAGCTGACCGAGCCGTTTCTGCGCTATATCCGGTTCCTCTCCGCACACGGCAAACGGACCGCGGCGATCCAGTATCACGCAAACGGCTGGTGCGCCCATACGATCACGAATCCGTGGGGCTTTACCGCTCCCGGTGAGGGTGTATCGTGGGGCTCCTTCATGTGCGCAGGGGCATGGTGCTGCCGTCATATCTGGGAACGGTACCTCTTCTCGAACGACAAAGCGGTTCTTTCGGAATACCTCGATGTGCTGACCGGTGCCGCGCGCTTCTTCCTCGATTTTCTCTGCACCGATCCGCATACGGGATACCTTGTCACCTGTCCCTCCAACTCGCCCGAAAACCACTTCATCGATCCGAAAACAGGCCGTTCGTTTGCCATCTGTGCCGGACCGACCATGGACTGCGAGATCGTCCGCGATATTTTTGAGATCACGCTGAAGGCCCACGAGATCACGGGTACCAACGACGATTGCCTGGATGCGATCCGGGATGCACTCACCAAGCTGCCGCCGATCCGCATCGGGAAGCATGGACAGATCATGGAGTGGAGCGAGGATTTCGACGAGCCGGAGATCGGGCATCGCCACATTTCGCACCTGTACGCCCTCCATCCTGCCGCACAGATCACTAACGAGGAGCCGGAGCTGATGGCTGCCGCTGCCAGAACACTGGCGAGAAGGCTGTCCGGCGGCGGTGGTCATACCGGTTGGAGCAGAGCATGGATCATCAACTTCTACGCGCGATTGGGTATGGGCGACAAATGTCTCGACAGCCTGCATGCTCTCCTTGCCAAATCCACGCTGCCGAATCTCTTCGATACGCATCCGCCATTCCAGATCGACGGCAACTTCGGGGGAGCGGCAGGAATTGCGGAAATGCTGCTTGCCAGCCACGCCGATCATATCGTACTTCTGCCCGCTCTGCCGTCCGATCCCGCCTGGTCCGAGGGCCATGTGGAGGGACTGCGGGCGCGCGGCGGTTTTGAGGTGGATATCCAGTGGCAGCAGGGCAGAGTCACGCGGTACACGATCACGGGCTGCGGTAAGGTAACGGTGGAAGCCAATGGTGTATGCCGGACCCTCGATGTTCCCGCCAGCCACAGCCTGACCTGCGATCTGCTGTAAACGCCGGCTATCCCCAACAAGAACAATAGGAGCGAACGAATGAAAAAACGACTGATATGGTGTGTCTGCGCGGTGTGTTTCGCACTGATCCTGATCTTTCCCTGCGCTGCGGTACTGTGTCAGGACGTTTATGTAGAAAAAGCGGCGCATCTTGCGGATTGGCTAGCGGCACTGCGCGATTCGCCCGTCCCCTTTTCCGAAAACGGTGCGAATATCGACGGCACTGCCTGGTACTACACAAGCGATGCGTCGGACGCAGCGATACTGGGCGACGGCGAACGACTGGCTGTGTCCGTCACGGAAGCTGCGGGCAGCGCAGTCTTTCGCTATACCGGGAATCTCCGGCTCAATCTTGCGCGTGCGCTGTCGTTCGGCGTGTATTTGACCGATGACAAGGAGAGCGCGCATACCTATACTGTCACAGTCACCTGTCGCGGCGGCGACGGGGAGACGGTGTACCATGCAGAGGTTCCGGCAAATACGCGGAGCATCGTCCATTGTGCAGCGTCCGGTCTGCCCTCGACCCTCACGACCCTTACGCTGACCGTCACCTATGCACCGGAGGATGCGCCGGAGCGGATCGAGCTGATGCCGCCGTGCCTGACCGATCGGGAGCCGTGGTATGTGACCCGGTATCTCGCATCGGCATTCACGGAGGTGGTCGGTCATGCCCAGTGCGTCTCCGATGAGGGACTGTATCTCTTCCCGGACGCAAACGGAGACGTCACCGTGACTGCCGGGATCGTGCAGACGGCGCAGACCTATCCATCCGGAGAGCGGGTTCTGAATCTGTTGCTTGACGGTGTGTCGGACGGCGGACAGCTGACCTGCTCCGTGACCGGTGAGAACGGCGAGACCATCTCCGCAAAAGCGGTGCGTGTCGCCGACGGAATGGTCTATCGGATCCCGATCGGCAATGCGGTGGAGGAGGGGGAGCTGTCGTGGCGTGCGTACACCCTCCGCTTTGAGGATGTCGTACCGGCGGACGGGGTGTCGTTCCTGGTCCGCTCCGTATCGGTCGGTGTATACGCGGAATCCGGGACAGCGGGCGTATCCATTGTCGGGGGGCTTGAGAAGTATGCCCTGACGCTCGGCGGAAGCGCGGGGGACAGACAGCTCGATTGCAGCGGCAAGATCCGCCGGGAGCTTGTGCGCGAGTACAATAAGGATTCCATCGTGCTGCTTGCCCTGCCGGACGGGATCGATGGCGAGGTGCTGACCCTTGCTGCGGAACCGGTCGCCAATACGTTCGATTTCCGGGTTGCCTTCGCACCGCTTCCCGAAAAGGCAGATACGTGGCTGTATACCGTGGCGATTCGCACAACGGATGCGGCGGGAGAAACGCGATACCTCTATCTGACCAAACCCGCCTATTTCCAGAGCAGTGAGCCGACCGCGTCTACGGTATCCATGCTTGGACTGGAAAACGCCAGCGCGATGGGGGTCTACGAGTCGAACGTCTCCCATGTGATCGTGGATGTGCCGCTCAATACGCTGCTGACCATTCCGTTCGGTGAAAAGTCCGTGTTCTGCCGGCGCGGGGATTCCGTTGTTTCCCTCAATCTCGATTTTCTCACACAGCTCGACGGCGACATTCCGTTTTACACAAAGGCGGGTCTGGAGATCTGGCTCCGCATCACATCCGACACACCGATCTCCGGTCTGACCTACGATTCTGTCGCCGCCGTATCCTATATGCCGCACCTTGCCGATACGCATGCGGAGGAGATGTACGGCGCGATCCTGTCGTTTCTGACGGAACGGTACAGCGGGATCGCCGGCTTCATTCTCGGACGTGGTCTGAACTGTGAAAAATACGTCGGCGCGCGGCTCACGGATACCGTTATGGAGGAGTTGGGGGAACTGGCGGCGTATACATATCGGGTGGCGTCTGCGAAATCTCAGGACATTATGATCGAGCTGCCCTATTCCGACGGCTACACCTATGGCGGCGACGCTCTGCGCTGTCCGGATGCGGTGACGTACAATCCCGAGGGGGTTTGTGCGAAGGTCTCCGCCGCCATGGACGCGAAAGGCGATACCGCATGGCTCTTTGGCTGGTATTTCCACGAGGATACCTCCGCCGTTTCCGCTGTGACCAGTGCCGTCTCCGCTTCTCTCGGGGAGAATGATGCATTTTCCGGGATCGCGTATTTCTGGGAGCCGGACAATACACCGGGGGACAAGGCGAATCTGGTCGGGCGGTACGATGCGCTGGCCGCTTCCGTGAGCCGGGATAAGCCGCGCGCCGTAGTCCTGTCCCTGCGCCGGATCTATTCCGCGGTCGCCCAGAAGACCTACGCCGCGATCAACGGAATCGGTTCGGAGGAGCGCAGTGTCGTGAATCTGACCGCTGCGGTGGGAGATCTGGCAACGGAGCTTGTCGGGCGGATCCGCTTATGGGATTTTTCCGATCTGTACCACAACGACAACTGGCTGGCGGGCGGCGGAATCTCCTCCCTCATCACGGATTACAGCGCGACCTTTTCCGCCCATGACGATGCACAGGAACGGTCTCTGCAAAGCGTCATGCCCGTGGAGCGATATGCCGATACGGACGAGGGCATTGCGGGCGGGATCCTGCTCGGCGACTTTGATATGCCTGTGGACTGCCGAAGCGTATCGGATCTGTGCTTCACCATTGCCGTGCGCGGAACAGATCGTCCGGTGACACTGGTCTTTCTCGTAGGCGCAGAGGACTGTCGGGCAGAGTATTCCATTGCGCCCATCACGGCAGACGGCGTGTATACCGTCCATTGCGACCTGACAGA
>USGH01000130.1 GCA_900554225.1 uncultured Eubacteriales bacterium
CCCACGCGGCGGCAAGGGACTGATCCAAAGCTGTCTCGAAAACGCGAAGGTTCCCTGCATTGAAACCGGCACCGGGATCTGCCATATCTATGTGGACAAGGCGGCGGATCAGGCTATGGCTCTCTCCATCATCGAAAACGCCAAGGCAAGCCGTCCTTCGGTGTGCAATGCGGCGGAGGTTTGTCTTGTGGATCGGGCAATCGCGGCGGAATTTCTGCCCAAGCTCGCCCAAAAGCTGCGTGACGATCGGATCCGCGCCGGCAAAACAGCGGTAACACTGCGGTGCGATCCGGAAGCGGCGGCGATATTGGGCGATGCGGCGATTCCGGCAAACGATGCGGATTTCGACACGGAATTTCTCGACTATATTCTGGCAGTCCATGTGGTCGATGGGGTACAGGCAGCCCTCGCGCACATCCGCCGGCACTCTACGCACCACAGCGAATCGATCGTAACAGGCGATCCGGCGGCAGCAGAGGCATTTCTCGCACAGGTGGACAGCGCGGCGGTATACTGGAACGCATCCACGAGATTCACGGACGGCGGCGAGTTCGGACTCGGCTGCGAAATGGGCATATCCACACAAAAGCTGCACGCCAGAGGTCCGATGGGTCTGGACGCGCTGTGCAGCTACAAATATATCATCCGCGGCAACGGGCAGATCCGCTGAACGGCATCCCGTGTCCGTCGAATCGCTTGCCCTGCGGCGCAAGGAATCTGCACGGCACGCAATTTTATATAATACAGTAGTTTCAAACGATAAAGAAGGTTTGTATATGAAAAAACTCGGTTGTATCGGCATTGGCAATATGGGCGGCGCGCTTCTTACGGCAATCTGCAAAACCATCGCAGGCAGTGATATTCTGATCTGTGACGCGGATATTGAAAAGGTCACGTCTTTCACGGACAAATACGGGTGTCAGGGTGTGACAGCGGCAGAGATCGCGGATGCTGCGGACTATATTCTTCTCGGTGTAAAACCCCAGGGACTGCCGGGACTTCTTACCTCTCTCTCTCCGATCCTTGCCGCACGGACAGACAAACCGGTGCTCATTTCGATGGCGGCCGGTGTGGCGATGGAGAAGATCCGCACGCTTGCCGGATGCGACTGTCCGGTGATTCGTCTGATGCCCAATGTTGCAGCGTCTGTTGGCGAAGCGATGATCCTCTATGATCACACGGCAGATGTTCCTGAGGAAGCGGTCGCGGATTTTCAGACGATGTTCTGCAAAGCCGGGGTACTGCTTCCGCTTGCGGAATCCAAGATCGATGCGGGCAGTGCCATTTCCGGCTGCGGTCCGGCGTTTGTATGCCTGTTCATTGAGGCAATGGCGGATGGCGGCGTGGCATGCGGACTGCCTCGTGCGACTGCCGTGGAGCTTGCTGTCCAGACCGTGATCGGCACCGGTCGTCTGCTTGCCGAAACCGGCACACATCCGGGCGCAATGAAGGACGCTGTCACCTCTCCGGCAGGCACCACCATCGCGGGTGTACGCACTCTGGAGGAAAAGGGCTTCCGCGCTGCCGCCATGGATGCCGTGATCGCCGCCTATGAGCGTACACTGGGGCTGTCGAAATAACCTCCGGTGAAATGCCTGAACGGGAAGCTGAGGCATCAGGCACTGTACAGAGCAAAAATTTATGACGGCGTTTTTTCGATTTTTTTCGATTTTTGCGTCGTATTTGTGATTTTATTTTCTTCACAAAGTCAATTGACGTTTCTTTTCGACAGCTCTGCTGCATTTCGCACCGTATATTTTTGTGCATCCATATCAATTCAGTACGCATTATATCGAATGGCGCATACCCCATATGACAAAGCGGCAATTCCCAAAACAAATGCGGCGTGCTATAATAGAGCCAACAAACAAAGGAGGTTCTGTTATGGCACGTTTTACTTTACCGAGAGATATTTATCATGGCAAGGGCGCACTGGAAGCTCTGAAATCCTTTGAGGGCAAGCGCGCAATCGTATGTGTGGGCGGCGGCTCCATGAAGCGTTTCGGATTTCTGGACCGCGCGGTATCCTATCTGAAGGAAGCCGGCATGGAAGTCGAGCTGTTCGAGGGCATCGAACCCGATCCGTCCGTAGAAACCGTTATGCGCGGTGCTGCCACGATGGAAAAGTTCCAGCCTGACTGGATCGTAGCCATTGGCGGTGGTTCCCCAATCGACGCCGCAAAGGCTATGTGGATCAAGTACGAGTATCCGGAAGTCACCTTCGAGGATATGTGTAAGGTATTCGGTCTTCCGAAGCTCCGCAGAAAGGCACACTTCTGTGCTATCTCCTCCACTTCCGGTACGGCTACCGAGGTTACTGCGTTCTCCATCATCACCGACTACGAAAAAGGCATCAAGTACCCGATCGCGGACTTTGAGATCACGCCGGACGTGGCAATCGTAGATCCGGAGCTTGCCGAAACGATGCCGAAGAAGCTCGTGGCACACACCGGTATGGACGCAATGACCCACGCCATTGAAGCATACGTTTCCACCGCACACTGCGACTATACCGATCCGCTTGCACTGCACGCCATCCGTATGATCCAGTCCGATTTGATCCCGTCCTACAACGGCGATATGGCAAAGCGCGATTCCATGCACAATGCACAGTGTCTCGCCGGTATGGCATTCTCCAATGCACTGCTGGGTATCGTCCACTCCATGGCACACAAGACCGGTGCTGCGTTCGCGGACTACGGTGCGCACATCATCCACGGTGCCGCAAATGCCATTTACCTGCCGAAGGTCATCGCCTTCAACGCTAAGAATCCGGAAGCCGCTGCTCGTTACGGTGTGATCGCAGACAACATGAATCTCGGCGGCACCACCGATGCAGAAAAAGTTGCGCTCCTGATCGCCCATCTCCGTCACATGAACGACGAGCTGAACATCCCGCACTGCATCAAGAACTACGGCGCGGACAGCTATCCGACCGAAAACGGCTTTGTACCGGAAGAGGTATTCAAGACCCGTCTGCACGACATCGCTGTCAATGCGATCGCGGATGCCTGCACCGGCTCCAACCCGCGTATCCCGACGGTGGAAGAGATGGAAAAGCTGCTCACCGCCTGCTACTACGATACCGAAATCGACTTCTAAAACAAACATCTCCGCCGGTGTATTCCGGAGTGAAAGCGACTGTCACCTCCGGCAGTCGCTTTTCATTCGGAAAACAGGGAACCTCTCCGTCCATGCATGTGTATTCAAAAGCACAAATACGACCGGTATCACGCAAAATGACGTATTTCCACGGAGGAAATCCCGTTTTCCTATTCACAAACAGCGGATTTTGTGATACAATAAAGGGCAGACAATTTCTGCTTTTCGCGACAGGCAGGCGGAGAGAATCAATAATCATACACCATTCCCGCATTTTATTTCGTGATTTCTCAAGGAATGGAAGGAGAAAACAGAGAATGTACAAGATCATACGAAAACGTGTGCTGAATCCGACGGTGACACAGATGGAGATCGAAGCACCACTCGTTGCGCATAAAGCAAAGCCCGGGCAGTTCATCATCCTGCGTGTGGACGAGGAGGGAGAACGGATTCCGCTGACCGTAGCAGGCTGCAATCCTGCGGAAGGCACCGTGAAAATCATTTTCCAGATCGTCGGCGCGACCACGGCACAGCTCAATCACAAGAACGAAGGCGAATCCATTTCCGATTTTGTAGGTCCTCTCGGTGTAGCGACCAGGACAGAGGGCGTAAAAAAGGTCTGCGTGATCGGCGGCGGCGTCGGATGTGCGATTGCCATGCCCGTTGCCGAGGAGTTCCACCGTCTCGGCGCGGAAGTGACCAGCATCATCGGCTTCCGCAGCAAGGACATTGTAATCTTAGAGGACGAATTCAAAGCCATTTCCGATCGTCTCGTGCTGATGACGGACGATGGCACCGCCGGCAGACACGGCAATGTCACCGTACCGCTCAAGGAAATGCTCGAAGCTGGTGAGACCTTTGACGAGATCATCACAATCGGTCCGCTGATCATGATGAAATTTGTTGTGGAAACCGCGCGTCCGTTTGGCATTCCCGTGACCGTATCCATGAACCCGATCATGATCGACGGTACCGGAATGTGCGGCGGCTGCCGACTGACCCTACACGAGGATGGCAAAAAGGTGATGAAATTTGCCTGCGTGGACGGTCCCGATTTCGACGGCTATCAGGTGGATTTCGACGAGGCTATGTCCCGCGGCAGAATGTATACCGATTTTGAGCGGCACGCCTACGAAAAGACCTGCAACCTCTTCCAGAAAGCATAAGGAGAACTGTCATGGCTATAGATCCGAAAAAACATGAAATGCCAACGCAGGATCCCGCAGTCCGCGCGCACAATTTTGACGAGGTTGCGCTCGGCTACACCGCAGAGGTGGCAATCGCGGAAGCATCCCGTTGTCTGCACTGCAAGAATAAGCCCTGCGTAAATGGCTGTCCCGTCAATATCGAGATCCCCGACTTCATCAGCCACATCAAGGACGGTGATTTTGAAGGCGCGTATCAGGTGATCCACAAGTCCTCTTCTCTGCCGGCTGTTTGCGGTCGCGTATGTCCCCAGGAATCCCAGTGCGAATGCAAATGTACACTCGGGATCAAGATGGAGCCGGTCGGTATCGGCAGACTGGAACGGTTTGTCGCAGACTGGCACAACGCGCACAGTGACGCACCGATGGAAATCCCCGCTCCGAATGGACACCGTGTCGCTGTCGTGGGTTCCGGTCCTTCCGGCTTGACCTGTGCCGGAGATCTTGCCAAAAAAGGCTACAAGGTTACGATTTTTGAAGCTCTCCATACCGCGGGCGGCGTACTTGTCTACGGGATCCCGGAATTCCGTCTGCCGAAAGCCATCGTTGCGAAGGAAGTGGAGGGTCTGAAGGCACTCGGCGTGGATGTAGAAACAAACGTCGTGATCGGCAAGACTCTGACCATTGATGAGCTGTTTGCGGACGGCTATGAAGCGGTGTTCATCGGTTCCGGTGCCGGACTGCCAAAGTTCATGGGTATCGAGGGCGAAGGACTCAAGGGCGTGTACTCCGCTAACGAATTTCTGACCCGAAGCAATCTGATGAAGGCATACCGGGACGACGCGGAAACCCCGATCATGAAGGGCGGACGTGTGATCGTGGTCGGCGGCGGCAACGTGGCAATGGACGCGGCAAGAACAGCCCTCCGACTCGGCGGCAAGGTCAGCATTGTCTACCGTCGCTCCATGGAGGAATTGCCCGCACGTCGTGAGGAGGTCGAGCACGCTATGGAGGAGGGTATCGAATTTCTGGTGCTCAACAATCCGGTAGAAATACTCGGCTACAACAATCCAGACGATCGGCGCGATCCGAAAAACGGCTGTGTCAGAGCGATCAAGTGCATCCGCATGGA
Source organism: uncultured Eubacteriales bacterium (assembly GCA_900554225.1). Lineage (GTDB taxonomy): Bacteria > Bacillota > Clostridia > Oscillospirales > CAG-272 > UMGS1696. The sequence goes on from USGH01000130.1 coordinate 5,380, forward strand.
ATTGGGTGAGCCCGATGAAAAGGGACGCCGCCGTCCTGTGGAGATCCCGGGCAGCGAATATGTCATGGACGCAGATTGCGTGATCATGGCACTGGGCACCTCCCCGAATCCGCTCATCAAAAATACGACCGCAGGATTGGAAACCCAGCGTTGGGGCGGTATCGTTGTCGAAGAGGATACCGGCAAAACCTCGCGCGAGGGAGTTTATGCCGGCGGCGACGCTGTAACCGGTGCCGCAACCGTCATTCTCGCAATGGGAGCAGGCAAAACCGCAGCACGTGCCATCGACGAATACTGCCGGAGCCTCGAAAAATAATTCCTTCACAAAGTCAGTCTCCATTTACGGATTTTCGAAAAAATTTTACAATTCACAAAAAGAGCATCGTGTACAGAAAGCATATTTCCCGGACGCGGTGTTCTTTTGTTTTTTCACGTCTCGTCCTTATATTATAATGTATGAAAATGGCGAATCCAGTTGAGGATATTCCCTTGAAAAAAGTGTTTTTCCGTCCGGTTATGCCGAATCTGCATGCACCATATCGATATATGCAATACGGATATGCAAAACAGGCAATTTGCAAATCGGAGTCGATATGGTATAATATACTTGTACAGATGGGTTCATCTCATTCATTTGAAACAACAGGAGAATACCGTATGAACAAGATCACCATTATCGGAACCGGCAGCGTCGGCTCTACGATTGCTTACTCCATCGCCATGATGGGTATGGCATCGGAAATCGTCATGATCGATATCAACAGCGAAAAAGCACTCGGCGAGGCTCTCGACATCCGTCAGGGCACACCGTTCTGCGCGCCCTGCTCTATTTACGCCGGGGATTATCCGGACGCAGCAGGCTCCAACATCGTCGTTCTGACCTCCGGCGTTGCACGGAAACCCGGTCAGTCCCGTCTGGAGCTGGCGCAGATCAACGTCAACATCACAAAGACCATCATCCCTTCCATCACGAAATACGCCCCGGACGCAACCTACGTCATCGTATCGAACCCGGTGGACATTCTGACCTACACCTTCCACAAATTCTCCGGACTGCCGGAAAATCAGATCATCGGCTCCGGTACCATTCTCGATACCGCAAGACTTCGTGCGCGTCTCTCTGAATACTACAATATCAGCCAGTCGAACGTGCACGCCTATGTCTTTGGCGAACATGGCGACTCCTCCTTCATCCCGTGGTCTGTCGCCAACATCTCGAACGTACCGATCGCGGAATGTCAGAAGATCTTCGCCGGACATGAAATCTCCAATCCGGTCCTCAACTTCAAGGAAATCGAGGACTATGTGCGCAAATCCGGCGGCAGAGTCATTGCACGGAAAGGCGCAACGTTCTATGCGGTATCCATGTCCGTTTGCCACATCTGCAAATGCGTCCTCTCGGGTATCGACACGACCATGACGGTTTCTACCATGATGCACGGCGAATACGGCATTGAGGATGTATGCCTCAGTACGCTCAATCTTGTTGGTAGAAACGGTGTGCGCAACAAGGTCAACATTCCGCTGACCGATGATGAAATCGTCAAGCTCCGTCACAGCGCGGACACCTTAAAGGAAGTCATTGCAGGCGTCCAGATCTGACGGAATCAAAAAGGAGTATAGATCCAAATGAAACTAACCTACTACCCCGGCTGCACGCTGAAGACGAAGGCGGTCGATCTGGATCGGTATGCGCGGGTCTGTGCGGAGAAGCTGGGTGTTACCATGGAGGAGATCGAGGCGTGGCAGTGCTGCGGGGGCGTATTTTCGACGGCAAGAGACGAGATCGCGTCGAAGCTGTCGGCGGTACGTGCGCTGCGGTACGCAAACGAACGCGGGCA
>USGH01000131.1 GCA_900554225.1 uncultured Eubacteriales bacterium
TGATCGAGGAGTATCTGCACACCGTTCTGACCTCAGATGCCCCCAATAAAGGCTGGAAGATTCCGGAAACCACGCTCGTGTATCCGTGGATCGTGCGTCTTTTCCCCGATATCCGCTACATCCACTGGGTTCGTGATCCGCGCGACTGCATTCTCGGCTCCCACCTGACCGACGATCTGAACGATTTCGGCATCCGGTACGAGAAAACGGACGATATCCGCACCAATCGGGCGATCAGCTGGCTCTATCAGCGCGAAATCATGCACGATACACCTGCTCCGGCACACGTACTGGCGGTTCGTTTTGAGGATATGGTATTCCATCAGGACGAAACACTCGCACGTCTGGAGAAATTCCTCGGCATCCCCATGGCAAAAATCGAAATGCGCACGGATTCCGTGGGTCGCTACAAAACCGACGACGGCGTTCATATGTTCCCCTTCTTCCAGACCGAAATGGATGAATTGGGCTACGACGCGGAATAATTTGCGCAAACATAGCAAAAAGGAGTCCTACACATCGTAGACTCCTTTCTTTTTTATAAAACAGCGGGATTCCCCTCACCCACCCGGCGGTGATCTATGCACGGTAGTAAATATGCGTTTGAAAAATGCGTGTATAACGATGCGGACGAACGATAAACCGGGAGTCGAACCCGCGCGCTGTCCTGCGCACCATAAGCAATTGCGGCTGCATCCTCCGCCGCACGAGGTTTTGCATACGCCTCTCCACCTGACCGATCCGCTGCTTTTTCTTTACCATGTACCACGCGATTTACCGGTTGCGCCATCCTCGGAAATCGTGCGGTCGTTCCCCGCTCAGTCGAGACCGATCAGCTCCGTGGTCCAGTTGGCGGCTTGGATCCGATTGTCCATCAACCGCAGCTCCTTCGCCATTTTGTCCGTCTGCCTGTTCAGGGTGGGGACATCCACCGCCGGGACGATGCGGATTTCGGAATGCGTCATCCGGCGCGTCACTTCGCTTGCCTCATTCACGAGCCGCCGATAGATCTCGATTTTCTCCTTCAGCGTGTCCCGTTGCGCGATCCACTCCGTCAGCGACCTGCCGTCCACCACTGTCACACTGTTGGTACCGTTGATCGCCGTGATGAGAGCTGCCAGTCGATCCATCGCGCCGTCCAGGGTTCGTATCAGCTCCGCGGGATCCTCTGTCGGCGTTGTTCCCTCAGCAATCCGTGCATTGTTGACGATCCGCGCCTCCAATTGCCCGATCACCCGCCGCAGATCCGCACGTTCCTGCAATGCCTCCGCCAGTTTCATAGCCCAATCCTCCGTTTCCACGTTCTACTCGCCTACAGTATACCACAAAAACGGAAAAATGACAACAAACAAGAACAAAATTTCCCTACATTCACTCCCCAGCCAATACCTATATCCCCCACCCCTAAATAAAGTTTTTTGGACAGGGGGCGCGGGGGAAAACCTTTTTCTCAAAAAAGGTCTTCCCCCGCATCTAAATCATTCTTTTGCAGCTTGATCCGGTTTTCCATAGCGGACTTGATCAGGTAGCCGACCACGCCGCAGCTCATGGGAGCCCCGATATAGGTCAGCAGCTCCGCGATTGCGGTGTTGTCCGGGGTCGTGCGCCATTGGAGCAGGCAGAAAACCATCCCGTAGACAAGCCCCGCGAACCACGCTGCGACAAGCCCGGTCAAAAGCCGTTTGGAGTATTCCCGCGTCCGATGATTGCGCGACCGTCCCAGCTCCACCTCCCGCCGCACGCGATAGACCTGTGTCTTTCGTACCGTTCGCCGGTTCTCCGATTTTGCCGGCATCGCCACAGTGCGCCGCACCTCGTCCTTCATCGGAACACCACCACCGTGTTGATCCGGCGATTGCCCGCCGTCGATTGCGCTTTGCCGTCCCACTTGCGGTAGTAGCTGCCCCCGCCATCGAGACACAGTACATCGGAAAAGCCTTCCTTTTGCAGTTTTTTCCAGACCTCCATCCCGTAAATGTAATTTTTCGCCTTGGTTTCGCCGTAAATGTGCCAGAGCTTTCCATCCCGCAAGCCGATCCAGTGCCGGAATCCAGCCACCATACAGCTCTCGTCAAAGCCCTGCGGCTGCACAAAACGGTGATAATCCACGTCGTCGCCCCTGCGTATCGTCGGTACGCCGGAAATCGCATACCGTGCCGTTGCCGGAATTTGCGCAAGCTCCGCCACATAGGGTTTGCCGTTTTCCGGGATCACCAGCGTTGAAGGCGATTTCCCATGGAACTGTGCGGATGCATTCGCGCTGCAATCGTAACGCAGCTTTCCGTTCCGGACGTGCGGCAGGAGATATTTCTGTGCCTCCGCCGGGAGCTTCGGGATGTCGCAGCAGAGATTTCCGACCGGCAAAGTGAAATACGCCCCCGTACCACTTCGATATGCCGCGAAAAAGCCGCCGTTCGCGTATCGCTTATAGGGCGCGTCCCGTTTGCCAGCATCGTGATAGACGATCTTCATCTCCTCCACCGGCACAATCGTCAGCCCATCGCGTACATACGTCCGCCGCGCCGCCTGACCGGTCGCACGTTTTGGCACCATATAGTCCCCGACGGCATTGGGAATCCCGAGTATCTCGGTCGGATCGATCGCAATGCCGGATTTGCGCACCTCAAAATGCAGGTGTCCGCCCGTCACCTTTCCCGTCGCGCCTTCCACACCGATTGCTGCTCCGGCACGGACCGTCTGCCCCGCCTGCACCAATCTACGCGACAGGTGGCAATAGTACACCATACGCCCGTCCGCAAGATCGAGCCGCACATATTCCCCCCACTCTGAGGTTCGGTTCGCCGTATCCGTCACCACCATCGACCGCCCGATCACGCCGTCCGCCACCGCGCATACCGTTTTGTCCGCCGGATCGCCCACCAGATCGATCCCACGGTGCATCTCCGACCGCCCGAACAGCACCCGCCGTCCGTATGGCGATGTCACCCGCACCGTTCCCGTTAAATATGGCAGCATAACCGCGTCACCTCCGTATAAATATTCATTTTGTCGCCGCAACCCCGCACACCGTCATTCCTCCGCCTCTCCCGTATTGCCCGGCAGTGCAAGGACTTCCTCGTACAATCGCGTCGCCACATCATTTCCCCCTAACGCATGATATGCGCTGTATGCCCGCTTGAGTGCTTCCTTTGCGTAAACGGGACACCATTTTTTCGCCGTATACTGATCGTTGCAGCGCAGAATTTCCGCACGCAGGAGACACTGCACCCCGATCTCCAGTGCACTTTCTCGCTTCTTGCGTCCTTTCCAATACGCAGTCACCCCAGTCAACGCACCGCCGCACAAAAACGGCACCGCCCAATCGATCACCTGCATCAGCATTTCTTCCATTTCTTCTCTCCTTTCCATAATAGATGCTTTACACGCCGCACACCGCCTGCAATCGGTACGATCCGCCACCTCCCTTCTTTGTATTCCGTCCCTTTGTTTCCAGTCGTACCTTCTCATTGGCAGTCGTCCGTGTGTATCTCATGCTTCCCCATCCGTTTGAGGAACGTTCGTTCTATAGTATAGCACAATTGTTCTTGTTTGTCAAATCACGTTATCGTTATTCTATAAGTGCAACCAAAAATCTCCGCCCACACCGCATTTTTCGGCAGTGGAACGGAGATTTTTGCTGTATCCTATTGCGTTGGGTTCTTTGATTTATAAATTCTCATCCGGGAATCGCTCTCTCAAAAAGGGCAGAAGGCGATTCTTCTGGTGATCGATCATGCCCGCGGTGCCGGATGTCTTGGCAAATGTGCAAAAATCCGCCGGGCAGAGCCACCGATATGCCACCGTTTCGCCCGTCTGTAGGCGGATCGCATCCTTCGCAGCCGTTGTAACGCAGAGATAGCCGTGGTAGATGGTGTGTATCGATTCCGCAATTTCCTGTGAGATCTGGGTCAGGTTGCCCTCCGCGATGCCCGTTTCCTCGTATAGCTCCCGTTTGGCGCAGTCTATCGGTCCTTCCCCAACCAATGCCGAGCCGCCAGCCGTCGCCTCCCAATAGCCCGGATAGGCGATCTTGGTCGGATCCCGCTGCATCAGGAGAAAATCCCCGTCCACATGGCACACCAGAATCTCGCTGACAAGATGATATACGCCATCCGGGATCGGCACACCGCGCACCAACTTTTCTCCCGTGCGCACTTCATCCCGTGTATATGCGTCCCACAATTCCATATTCCGCCCCTCCTTTATCGCATTTTGCTTTGTGTATGGATTCTCACTCTGCATAGCAAAAGAAAAAGGACACCAACCTGTGTGCATTGGTGTCCAGAAAATCATGGAGATAAGGGGAGTCGAACCCCTGACCTCTTGAATGCCATTCAAGCGCTCTCCCAACTGAGCTATACCCCCGGACGACAATAGTATACCATATTTCCCGCAATTTGTCAAGGGATTTTGCTATATTTTCAGTTATACTTTGCCGTCTATGGCTTTTCCGGGATCGAAATCCATGCGATTTTGCCGGTACGCTCCCGTTCCAGCGTTCAATGCTGCTGGATTTTCAGGGTAGGATCGTCCACACCCTTTTCGATTTTTCGAATCACGACCGGGTAGCTATAGCTGTCGTTGACCTTTACGAAAACGCGCTCTCCCTGTTTTTTCCCCATGATCGCCTGACCGAGGGGGGATTCCTTGCTGACGTAGCCGTTCAACACGTCATTGCGCAGTGTGGTGACGAGCGTGATGATGGATTCCTCCTCGTCTTCCTCATACCAGAGTGTGACCTTGTCAAACAGTCCGACGGTATCCGCCGCATGATCGACCTTGATGACGATCGCTGTCTCGATCATGGCTTTGAGGTAGTTGATCCGGCTATTGTTCCGGTTCCATTCGCGCCTTGCCGACCGATATTCGTCGTTTTCGCTCAGGTCGCCCAGTTCTCTTGTCCGGCGCACCTCATCGCGCAGCTTGGGATTGAGCTGCATCCGGTACTCGATCTCCTCCTTCATTTTCTGAATATCAACTTCTGTAAGCTCATCGTGCATATACTGTACCCTCTTTATTGGCGGGGGAGCGTTTGAAAAAGTCATCCTCCGCGCACGTTTCAATACTTTCCCTCTAAGGCTTGGATTCGTTTTTCTGCTCTTTTGGGGATGGACGTTTGCGCAATCGCTTTATCCCACAAACGGTTTGGTCTATTCCCCGTCCCACACATTTCGGCAATACTGCATTGCCTTGCGGTTGCTGTCGGTGAGGATCTCCTCATTTGCCGTAAAGCTCTCCAGCTCCAACGCGAACGCACCTGCATAGCCATTCTCACGCAGAATCCGGAAGCATGCGGGATAATCAACTACGCCTGTACCGGGCAGAGCATTTTCGAGATACCTTCCTGCCTTTGTACGATAGCAGCCCGCTGTTTCGTTTTCGTGTATCCTGTAGTCCTTGCAGTGGACGTGTACGATGTGCGGCGCGAACGCCTGGAAAAAATCGGTGGTGGATTCATCGACGAAGCGTATATTGCCCATATCGCCGCAGATTCCGGTATTGGGGCAGGACCGGTGTACCGCCGCGAAGAATTTTCCGAAATGCTCCACGCCATTGACAGAAAAGCCCTGATCCTCATAGATACAGCGGATCCCGTAGGATTTTGCGGTCTCGGCAACCCGGCACGCATTCTCGATCAGTTCCGGCAGCATAGAGGCAAATCCGGCATCGGAAATCGGCGCGGTAAGACCGCAGGCAATGGTATGGTGAAAAAACGGCGAGCCCATCTCTGCCGCTATCTCCACCTGGCGGCAAAGATCGTCTACGGCAGCGGGCGCGCGATAGATACTGGTTCCGACGGAATAGCACGCCACACGCATCCCAAAATCGGCAAGGATTTTCCGGAGCTCCCGTGCTTCCGACACATCACGAACGGTTTGCGTCTGTCCGGTCGTGCCTTCCAGTGGCTCAACGGCGGAAAATCCCTCTTTTGCGGCATATTCCACCGCTTTACGGATACCAACGCGGCGGCACATATCGGTAAATCCGGCGTAAAAAGCGAATTCCATTGTATTTTGCATCTTGATTCTCCTGTGTTCCCTTTGCCGCAAGGAATGCAACAAACGCCCAACCGCAGAAACGATCGGGCGTATGCTTGCAATGCGCGGGAAAGCGTCGAAAGATCAGCCGGTGATACCGGAACGTTCGATACCTTCCACAATGTACCGCTGACCGAACAGGTAGAGGACGATCAGAGGAGCAATGATGAGGATACCGCATGCGTTTCGGATAGCGGCGGTGTAGAGAGCCTGACCGGCATAGTTGGTATCCAGAGATTTCGGAACCTTGATGATGTCGGGCAGGAGCAGCTCACCGGAGGTCGTGTAGAACAGCTCGGTGTAGAAGTTGTCGGTCCACTGCCAGCAGAACGAGAACATGAATACCGTGACCATCATGGTGACGGACAGCGGGATGATGATCCGGACGAAGGTGGAGAAGACGCCGGAACCATCGAGGTACGCGGATTCTTCCAGCTCATCCGGAATGCCGCGGAAGAACTGACGGAGGAGGAAGATGTACAGACCGTTCTTATACGCCAGACCCGTGAGCGACAGGATATAGAGCGGAAGGTTCGTGTTGATCATGTTGATGCTCGTCTGGTCGATAATCTTGATGGCATCGATTACGCCGCCGCCGAGGAAGTTGATGATACCGAACTTTCCACCGAACTTCAGGATGTCGAAGTAACGGAATTCCATGAACAGGGAGAGCTGCAGCGTGGTGTGCGGAACGACCATCGTGAAGATGACCAGTAAGAACAGCAGGTTGTTGCCCTTGAATTTGAACTTCGCAAAGCCATAACCAATGACGCAGCAGATGAAGGTCTGGAGGACGCCGCAGATCAGGGAGAGAACGAAGGTGTTCAGGAGAGCCGTGAAGTACTTGTTGTCCACGATGATGGCGCGATAGGTTTCCAGGGTCGGACGGCGCGGCAGGAGTCGAACCGTCACGTCTACGAAGTCATCGGGGCTCATGAAGGAGGACGCGAGCTTCGTATAGAACGGGAACAGGATGACGTAGGAGATACCGAGCAGGAGGAGGAACCGGAACAGGTACCACACCACTTTCTTAACGGTATACAGGTTGATGAATTTTGCCCGCATTCTTTCCCAGAAAGGGGTACGTTCAAAATCCGCGCGGATCTTGTTTTTGGTTTCCTTAGTGACCTTAGCAGTGTTATTCATTCTATGTACCTCCTTTCA
>USGH01000132.1 GCA_900554225.1 uncultured Eubacteriales bacterium
CGCCATGATCGACCTGATACAGCAGTCGGTGCTGATCAATTTTGAATCGATCTACAACGAATCCATCGGCAGCCCGTGGTTCGTTATGCGCGATCTGATGGGTAAGAAGAGCCGGGATTTCACGTCGTACTGGGCAAGTCACGTGAATAAGATCGAGCGAGAGCTGGGAAAAGCGGTTGAGCAGATCCGCGCCATCGACCAATAAGCACACAGCCTGCCGTGTTTTCGGGAGAGAGACGCTTCTTTTCCGAGGACGCGGCAGTACCGTTTTTTGCCGAAATCCGTCATCATTGCAGGAAATCCGCTTGCAATTCGGGGGACTTCTATGCTATACTATACTATAGGATACAGAAAAATTCACCCATGTGAAAGGATATCTTTCATGAAGTATATGAAAAAAACACTGCTGCTGCTTCTGTGTGCGGCAATGCTCCTGCCGTCCTGCGGCAATGGCGGCACCACCAAAGAGACGGAATCCGTCGCCGACACTGCCGCGCCCGAGACAGCCGAAACCGCAGCGGAAACGACCCGGCTGGATGTGCCGGACAGCCTGCCCGAGGATCTGAAGTGCAACGGCGAGAAAATCGTCATTCAGGTGCGCGGCGACAAAAACACCATCGCGGAGTTTTTCGCGGACGAACAGACCGGCGAATCCGTCAACGATGCGACCTATGTGCGCAATATGAACGTTATGGATCGGCTCAATGTCGTGCTGGAACCCTCGATCGGCGAATCTGTCGGCGGCTATGGCAATACCGTGGCAGCGATCCGTGCCTCCATTCAATCGGCGGACGGTGCATATGACATCATTTCCGGCTGGTCGGCGAAGATCCCGCAGCTTTCCTTAGAGGGACTTTTCCTCGATGTGCGTGAGATCCCGTATCTCGATCTTGAAAAGGAATGGTGGAATCAGTCCTGCCTGACGGAATTACGGATCGCGAACAAGCTCTTTTTCCTGGCGGGGGACATCACCCAGACGATGCTCTACGGTATGTATGTCTATATGTTCAATCAGACGCTTGCCGAGAATTACCAGATCGAGAATCCGTACACCGTTGTGAACGACGGACGCTGGACGATCGATTATGTGCGCCAGCAGACCACGGATCTGTATATCGACATCAACGGCGACGGTAAGGTGGACACCGGAGACGCCTTCGGACTGGTGACGTATCAGAACAATGCCGTGGACTCCTATATGCAGGGCTCTCTCATCCGCATGATCGGCAGAGACGACAACGACCTGCCGGTGCTGGAGGCGGAAACGGAACGGCTGGCTACACTGGTGGAAAAGGCATACGCACTGCACTTTGAAAACCCCGGCTGCATGATCGTCAATGACGGTGAAGCGGGCAATATGTTCAATATTTTCAAGGAAGACCGCTCCCTCTACACCACGGCACCGCTGGAGTATGTCTGCCTGCTGTTCGGCGATATGGAATCCGACTACGGCATTATCCCCTATCCGAAGCTCGATGAAACACAGGAAACCTACGGCACGCGTGTACACGATGGTCTGTCTCTGATTTCCGTGCCGATCGACTGCCAGAAGGTGGAGATCACCGGCGCGGTATTGGAAGCGATGGCGGCGGAGAGCTGGAGACGGATCACCCCGGCGATCTTCGATGTTGCACTGAAATATAAGTACAGCCGCGATCCGGAGTCGGCGGAGATGATCGAGCTGATCCAGGAAAGCGCGTACATCCCGTTTGCGGCGGTGTACAACGAATCCATCGGCAATCCGTGGTTCATCATGCGGAATCTGATGGCAAAGAAGAGCAGTGATTTCGCGTCCTACTGGGCAAAGCAGCAGGCCGTTGTCGAAAAAGGACTCGATAAGGCGATCCAGCAGATCGAAGAGATCCCGGGATAAGACAGCGCCGCTTTTTGTAAATCGATTTCTTTCGTGCTTTTCCCGCAATAACAAAATGAACCTCCTGCGGCAGTTGCTTTACGCTGTCACAGGAGGTTCGTTTTGTTCCGGATGGGATGCCGCAAAGCAGCGGTTTTTAGAGTACCTTGGAGAGAAAATCGCGCAGACGGGGATGCTTCGGATTGCCGAAAAATTCCGCCGGGGACGCTTCCTCTAAAATTCTGCCCTCGTCGATGAAGATCACCCGATTGGCGACCTCGCGGGCAAATCCCATCTCATGCGTCACGATGACCATCGTCATGCCTTCGTCCGCTAAGGATTTCATCAGATCAAGCACCTCACCGACCATTTCCGGGTCCAGTGCGGAGGTCGGTTCGTCAAAAAGGATCACGTCCGGATTCATGGCAAGCGCGCGGATGATGGCGACCCGCTGCTTCTGTCCGCCGGACAATGTCGCCGGATATACATCCGCTTTCGATTCCAGCCCGATTCGGTGTAGGAGGCGAATGGCGTTCGCGTGGGCGTTTTCACGGATCTGCGCGGGCGTTGCGGAGATCTCGGCAAGCGGTTTTTTCTCTTTGCGGAACACGTTTGCCAATCGCGTCCATGCATTGTGCCGACGTGCCTTGCGATAATTCTGCATTCCGACGAAAACCGGGGCGAGCATGATGTTCTGGATCACGGTTTTGTTGTTGAACAGGTTGAACTGCTGGAACACCATCCCCATGTGCCGCCGATGGATGTTGATATCCACGCGCATATCGGCAATGTCTACGCCGTTGAAGATGATGCTGCCGGAGGTCGGATCCTCCATACAATTGAGACAGCGGAGCAGGGTCGATTTGCCGCTGCCAGAGGGACCGAGAATGCACACGATGTCGCCCTTGTTGACGGTGAGATCGATCCCCTTCAGGACCTCGTTTGTCCCAAAGCTCTTTTTCAGGTCAATTACGTCGATCACTTTTCGCGAGTCCCCTTTCCATGAGCTTGATGCCTGCCGAAATGATCAGCACGAGTACGATATAGATGAGAGCCATCACAAGATACGGCACCATAAATTCGTAGCTATTGGTGCCGATGAGGTTGAACGCCACATACAGATCCGCCGCGCCAACAAAGCTGACGATGGAGGTTTCCTTGATGAGGGCGATAAACTCATTGCCGAGCGAGGGCAGGATGTTCTTGACCGCCTGCGGAATGACGATTTTCTGCATGGTGGTGAAGAAGGACAGACCGACTGCACGCCCCGCCTCCATCTGACCGCCGTCCACGGAGAGAATGCCGCCGCGCATGATTTCGGAAATGTATGCGCCGCTGTTCAGACCGAATACGATCATGGAGATCTGTACGCCTGTGATGTTGATGCCAAGGAGTGGGAACAGCACATAGTAGAACAGCAGCAGCTGCACCACCATTGGCGTACCGCGGAAGAAGGCTACATATACGCTGCATATCGAATTGAGGATCCGGGGGAGTCGCTTGTATTTCGGCATGACGCGCACACCGGCAATGAGGATACCAATGAGGATGCCGATCACAAGACCGGACACCGCGATGAGAAGGGTGTTTTTCAGTCCCTCCAACACCTTAACATAGCCGTTTTGGTCAATGAATATGGTGGCAAACCGCGCGATTTTTTTGGAAAAGCTGCCCATTTTCTCTCCGTTCTGTAGATGTCATGACAAGGAACAGGGGAGAACGCCCCGCACTCGGAGGATTCTCCCGCTGTTTGACAAAGTACATGCCTTTTGGGTGGTGATCTCTTGGAAAGACGCTGCTGTACGGTTGTTTTTGCGCCAAAAGCCGTATGTCCGGACTTCTCAGCGTAAAAAACGATGGAATGCGGCGCGTCCTCAGTTCATTTCGTTGTATGCGGCGGTGATGCAGGCTGCCGGTGCGGAGTCGATCACAACGTATTGGATGTTGCCGTTGATGAGATCCTGTACAGCGAGGGAGCCATTCTTGTAGCCGGTGCAGGTGACAGGGAAGCCGGCAAAGCCCCAATCCGCGTCGCCTTCCACGTAGAACTGACCTGTGGTGCCGGTCTGTACGCCGATCACGGTAGAGGAATCCTTTGCGTTCAGGATCGCTTCTACATCTGCGGCGGTCTTGCAGGCATCAAAGGTGGTGTCATCCGCTTTTACGATGAGCTTCTGGGCTGCGTTGTAATAGGAATCGGTGAACGCGACATATTCCTCACGGTCGGGACGGACGGTCAGACCTGCCATAGCGATGTCCGCCTTCTGCTGACCGACGGAGAGGCAAACGGCATCGAAATCCATATTCGCAATGACGAGTTCCTTGCCGAGCTTGTCTGCAATGACCTTGGCGATTTCCATGTCGATGCCGTAGTAGGAGTCGCCGGAGGTGTACTCAAAGGGTTCAAAGGCGGCGTTGGTGGCGACCACGAGCTGATCCTTGGAAGCGTCGAGGGCAGCGGAGGTCACAGCAGCCGGGGTGCCGTCGCCGAAGTAATTGTTGCAGATGGTGTCAAACGTACCGTCCGCCATGATGGCAGCGATGATTTCGTTCACGGACGCAAGCAGCTCCGGCTGATTCTTATCCACACCGAACGCGTATTCTTCATCGGTGAGGTTGATTTCAATGACCTTTACGGCGGGACCGCCTGCTTCCTTCGAGCAGGATACAAAGAGACCGGCTGTCATCAGCACGGCAAGCGCGATTGTCAGAAGCTTTTTCATATGTCTTTCCTCCATGGTGTTTGCGTATTCTATACGGCGTATAAAACTGCGCATATTTTTGTGTATCCGAATATTCACACGGAACTGCATTTCCGCAGACCTCGGAGTGCGGGAAAAACCAGACTGTGTCGGTGCGTTTCCCTCTTGATGCGAATATTATAGCATAAACATACAGGATTTGCAAGAGGTTTTCTAAAAAATATTCAGCACGATCCGGTGCAGACAGGGAAACGAATGTATAATGCGAGGAATAAATATACAAAAAGTGACGTGAAAGTGGATATAAATACAGGCATATAGACGTGTAATCCTGCATATTTGGCGGCGTTTCTGTATATAACGGCTGTTTTCATGCAGGACTATGGCGGGTAAGAGGAAAATTGGCGCAGAAAACATTCATATGTTGTACACTTCGACCGATTGCCTGTAAAGCTCAAAAAAGCGGGTGCCGGATGCGGTGCGCGTAACGGTGCCTCTTTCGCGGATCGCAATGCGTGAAATCGTATTTTGTAGGGGATGCCCTATGGAATTGCACCATAGGAAATAAAAAACGCTTGCAAACCGGGGAACAATATGGTATCATTATTCCAATAGATGAAGAAAAGGCGGCGATGGATATGGGAAACTGGAATACGAGCGTTCTGGCACTCTCCGGTGTTGGAGACGCGCGGCGTGCGGCTCTGGAAAAGGCGGGAATACGGACCCTTGGCGACCTCGTGCTCGATTTTCCCCGGGCGTATCAGGATCGCGGCACCATTGTTCCCATCGCGCAGTTGGGCGATCTGGAGGAGGGAAAGCCTGCCGCCATTCTTGCCACCGTCGCGACAGAGCCGCAGTTCCGTGTGATCCGGCGGGGCATGAATCTGACGAAATTCCGCGTGTTCGACGAATCGGGGACGCTGGAGATTACCTATTTCAATATGCCCTATGTGCGGGAAGCGTTTCACATCGGCGCGACCTACCGCTTTTTCGGCAAGTACAATCGCGCGCCAAACGGGAAGCTGCAAAGTGCCAATCCGATCTACGAGCCGTATGCGGAGGATAAGCCGCTTGCGTCGATCGTCCCGGTGTATTCGCTGCCCGGCGGAATCCGGCAAAAGCAGATGCACCAAATGACGGGGGAGGCATTGCGGCTTTGCGGCGCGGAAATTACGGAAACGCTGCCGCCGGAGATCTTGCAGCGGATGGCACTCCCGGCACGGAGCTATATGATAGGCGCACTGCACAGACCGGGAAACATGGCACAGCTGGAACGGGCAAAGCGGCGGCTGGTCTTTGAGGAGCTGTTTCTGCAATTCCTTTGTATGGCACAGAGCGGCGTCGGAGAAGCAAAACCGAATCCGTGTATCATGGCGGACACCGATACCACGCCGCTGACCGCGCTTTTGCCGTATCCCCTGACCGGTGCACAGTCCCGTGCCATTGCGCAGATCGCGGCGGATGTATCCGGGAAAAATCGCATGAACCGGATCCTCATCGGCGATGTGGGCAGCGGAAAAACGGTCGTGGCGGCGGCTTCTGCCTATCTGGCGGTGAAAAACGGATACCGCGCCGCGCTTCTGGTGCCGACGGAGATTCTGGCCGCACAGCACCATGCCGATCTCGCCCCGCTGTTTGCCGGACTGGGTATCCGTGCGGAAATACTGACCGGATCGACACCGAAGAAGAAACGGACGGAACTCACAGACGCGCTGACGGACGAAACCCTGACCATCGACGGCGGCGGAAAGGTGGACATCATCATCGGTACCCATGCGCTGCTCACGGAATCTGTGGTGATCGATCGCCTGGGCATGGTGATCATCGATGAACAGCACCGATTCGGGGTCATGGAGCGCGCGGCCATCCTCGACAAAGGGGACGGCTGCCACTGCCTCGTAATGAGCGCGACCCCGATCCCGCGCACCCTGTCCCTTGTGGCATACGGCGGACTGTCCCGCTCTGTGCTCGATGAAATGCCCGCCGGACGGCAGAAGATCGACACGTTCCTCGTGGACAGCACCTTTCATGAACGGCTTGTCGGCTTCATCCGGAAACAGAAGGCGGAGGGACACCAGACCTATGTAGTCTGTCCCGCGGTGGAGGAAGCGGATCCGGAGGAGAAGGCAAGCGCGGATCCGGAGGATTTTGCCAATATGCAGCTCACCTTAGAGCCGGAGGAGGAAAAACCACCGCTCAAGGCTGCCGTAGCCTATGCGGAAACGCTGGCACAGGAGCTGCCGGAGCTGTCGGTGGCGTTTGTACACGGAAAGATGCGTCCGGCGGATAAGGAGGCGGTGATGCGCCGCTTTGTCACAGGAGAGGTCGATGTACTGGTCTCCACCACAGTGATCGAGGTGGGTGTGAACGTCCCGAACGCCACGCTGATGATCGTTGAAAACGCGGAACGGTTCGGACTTTCCCAGCTCCATCAGCTGCGCGGTCGCGTCGGCAGAGGACAGTCGAAATCCTATTTCGTAATGGTGACGGACAGCACACAGGAAGCATCCCTCGAACGGCTGCGCGTGATCAAAAAACACACGGACGGCTACGAGATCGCGGAAATGGATCTGGAGCTGCGCGGTCCGGGCGATTTGTTTACAGGCAGCGGCACCAGGCAGCACGGTGAGG